>CALDQF010000382.1 GCA_937911845.1 uncultured Phycisphaera sp.
CCGTTGTGACCAGCCCCCAAAACACAAACATCACACGAAGTCACCATGCCTTCAGGCTAACGAACTGGGCCTCAAAAGAACACAGCCCCGCCGAAGCGGGGCCGCGTCCATTCTTCCTCAAGTCCGCCCTACTGGACTCGAACCAGTGACCCCTTGCGTGTCATGCAAGTGCGCTAGCCAACTGCGCCAAGGGCGGTGAACGACCAGTGTAGCCCCGAAAGAGGCAAGGCTCAAGATGGTCAGTTCTTGGCCGTAACCGGTACCAAACATGTGCCGATGGTTTGCTCGCCGACTTTCAAGCCTGTCACAGTTGCCCCTTCGGTCACGTAGAACAGCAAAGTCAACTCCTGACTGCCAGAACTGGGCAATGCTGGGAGATCGGCCACGGTTGGGAAGCGGCCGGCGGGATCCAAATTGATCTGCAATCCACGCCGATCTTTGAAAATATATCCCACCGGGCTGTAGGTGGCAGCTGGATCGGTGAGCAGACGAATCGCGTCGGGTCCCGCGGGCTTGGCATCAAACAGACAACCCGGCTCTCCACGCGAAACGTTGATGGCAACCATGCGAGCGCCAGAGATTTCGGCCAAGCCTTGGATTCGCAATTTCCGGGGAGGACGTTTGCCGCCCAATTGGAGAATGCCGTTGCCTGAGACAATCTCGTTGTCGCTGTTTACCGTGAACCCGGGAGGCAAAGCGTTCTTGCCGGCTCGGATGTCATTGAAGCGCTTGGTGACATCAACCGATCGTGAAATATCACGAATTTCAAAAGGACCAGCCGCGGCGAGAGCACCAGTGGACTTGGCGTAGTACGCAGCAAGTGTACTGCTGATGGGCACTTCCTCTCGAGCACGCAGATCGATTCGAACCCCTTTCACCTGAACGAACCTTGGCGCGAACCCAGCTTTGACAGGGAACGCAAAGTGGAAGGCCGCGTTACTCGTTCCAGGCTCACTAGACGCGACGTTCGTGTCAGCGTCGTACATGAAGTATCCCTGACCTTCGGCCGAACCCCATTGGCTGAACCATCCTTCAGGATGCTGGACTTCACCTTGGTCAGACACGAGGCGAACCTGTGAATTGGTGATGGTGAGACGGTTGCCGTGGTCCATGGCTTTGCTGGTGAATTCCAAACCAACCACCAAAGATTCACCCGTGGGTCCCGCCGGGACGCGGTGCAGATCACCCGTGAATTTCACGGTGTTGCTCGGCATGGATACGGCGCCTTTTCCTCCATCAACGGTGTCGTGGAACAGCGTGGTGTTGCGGGCCAATTCAGGAGACCATTCCGCCAAGGGTTTGGCGGTGGAAAAGGCTCCGGTGCTGAGGGTGTTGTACAAACCAGCAGTGATGGTGTGCACTGGAACCAGCAAGCTGTTGCGTGTCTTCAACTGACCGCCGCGATCCCGCTTGACGCCATAGAACCCCATGATGTCGCCCGGAACTTGCATGTGGCCAAATGCAATGACACAAATACCCGTGGAGATGATGCCCGAGACCGCGCCACATGCCCCACCGATTCCCAACTCAGCCCCTTTCGGCAAGGTCAGGTTGGATTTGATCAACGTATCGCACAGAACACGCAGAACCACAAAGGCGAGAATGAAAGGCACCGCCAAACCAAGT
>CALDQF010000383.1 GCA_937911845.1 uncultured Phycisphaera sp.
TTTGCAATGTGAAGACCGGCCGACCGGTCGAAGTCGATCAAGACGAGCCCCGGCGTGTCGCCGAATCCATCGCCCTCATGGGGCTGGGGCATGTTGTGATTACCTGCGTCGACCGAGACGACTTGCCCGATGGCGGCGCTGCGATCTGGGCCGAGACAATTGAACGCGTGCACGAAGCGTGCCCGGATACAAGTGTCGAATGCCTGATCGGCGATCATCAAGGTCGTCACCACGAACTGGACACGATCATCGCCGCCAAACCGGAAATCTTGAGCCACAACATGGAGACCGTCCGGAGAATGCATCCCGCCGTTCGTCCGCAGGCTCGCTACGAACGATCCATTGATGTGCTGCAACACATTCGAGAATCAGGGCTGGTGACCAAAACTGGAATCATGGTCGGCATTGGCGAAAGAGACGAAGAAGTCTTTGAGGTGATGCAAGATCTTCGAGATGCCGCCGACATCCACATTTTGACCGTCGGCCAATACTTGCAGCCCACCCGCAACCACCTGCCCATCGACCGCTGGGTCACCCCCGAGTCCTTTGACCAATACCGCGAATCGGGGTTGAATTTGGGATTTTCAGTGGTCGAATCCGGACCTCTGGTTCGGTCGAGTTATCACGCCGAAGAGCAGGCCGCCAAACTTTCACCGACCCAACGGGCGGTAAAAGACGGCATGGATCGACTCCTCAAGGACGCCAAGGGCGACAAAGCCAATTCTTCGGCCACCGTCGCTGAAGCGTAAATCGAGCCTTTGAAGCCAACCATCTTTTGTGATGACATGTGTCATGGGCTTGGCCTCCGATCCTGGAGACCCAAAACCGAGAAGACAAAAAAATCCCAGAACAAGAGTCCTGGGATCTTGAAGTTGAATACAAGCAGCAGAAAGACTTAGGCGTTTGCTGCTGGAGCTTTGGTCGCGGCCTCTGACTTTTCGACCAACAGGTCGAAGGTCGCGGGGTCGTGGATGGCAATCTCACTGAGCATCTTGCGATTAAGCAAGATACCGGAGTGCATCAAGCCATTCATGAAGCGGCTGTAACGCGTGCCCCGCATCCGGCAAGCCGCCGTAATACGGGTGATCCACAAACGTCGCATGTTGCGACGACGCTGGCGACGGTCGCGCCAGGCGTACGCACCGGCACGGGTCAGAGTGATCTTGGCTTGTTGCTTGTGACGGCTTCTGGTTCCCCAGTAACCGCGAGCGGCACGAAGAATTCGTTTGCGGGCTTTGGTGCGAGCAGCACCTTTGGTAGCACGTGGCATGTCGAACATTCCTTCTGAAGGACGGGGGTTCAACGTGTGAACACTTCACCCGATCGACGATCACCCAAGAGATCAAGAAGCTTCAGGATGGGTGACCAATCCCCAAAGCTGCACACAATCGGCAAAAGCCGAGAAGTTCAATCAGACGTTTGCGGCGCCAGCACGCACGGAACGGAACAGCATCCGGCCGACACGACGCATTTCACAACTCTTGAAATAAGCCGGGACTCGGTAGCTGCGAAGCAACTTGCCAGACTTGTGGCTTCGCTGCTTGCGGGTGAACGCACGGTGGAACTTCACTCGGCCAGTGCCGGTGAATCGGATGCGCTTGAGAAGGCCTTTGTTGGGTTTACGACCATGCATTGGCAAATTCCTGAAGTTCTTCCCCAGATATTGGGGAAGGGACGATCCTACCAACACCCTTGGCTGGACGCAACGGCCGAACCGAGGTGCTTCAGGCGTTCATCGGGCCAAAAAGACGTCCTGAGGATCAATCAGGGCGAATTTTGGCAAACTGGTGTGCCCTCGAGGCACCCAGACGGCGTCCACCCGACCCTTGTTGATCCAAACCGGTCGGCGGGACGAGCGAACGGACAAGTCTCCCAACAGCAGGTGAGAGCAACGGCCGGAGTGCGAAAGGGCCCCGCTCATGGGACCGGGCGCCGGGACGCCCAGCATGTTGGCCACCTGGAGGG
>CALDQF010000384.1 GCA_937911845.1 uncultured Phycisphaera sp.
CACGCTCAAAGAAAATCAGAACACAATGCACCTTGGATTGGCGCAATCCCCAACGCTCCTGAACAACTTTGGCATACGCCTCGAGCTGGGGCGAGTAGTGATCGACTCTGGTCTGGAAAGCAGAATCATCCAACTTGGTGGCCCCACTCTTGTGGTCCATCACCCACGCCTCGACCACATCGTCACCTTCACGGCGCAATACGAGACGGTCCAGCCGACCTCGTACAACGCGGCCCTGCTCGTCACGGGTGAGGACTGGGAACTCATTGCGGACGTCAAGATCCTCCCTGCCGGCACCGTGCGCGGTTGGAAGAAAAGTGTCCTCAATCTGGGTGAGGTTCATGGCGCCTGAGAACGCTGTATTGGCTTCGGCCCACGTCGCGTCGGTAATGGTGCGGCCAAGGTCACGTTCAACGGTCCGCCGAGCTTGGCTGAGCTGCTCAGCGGTTGGATCGGCATCATCAGCCCATTCGACCTGACGGAACCTTTCATGGAGCACCGTGCCTCGATCCAAAATTTCGACCGGGCGTGATTCCAAGATCGCTGACCAATCAGAAAATTCATCTTGCTGGCTCGCCGATGCTGCACTGGAGAGCCCACGGCGTTCGGTCCGTGTCAACTTCGGCTTCGTGAGGAGGGCAAGTTCAGGTTCTTGTTTTTGCTTCGAAGTCGTGCTCAAAGTCGACGCTTGGTCTTCTGGTGCATCAGCCGTGTGAATGGTGAACTCCCCTTGCTCTCCGAGAGCCCATACCACACCGGAGGACAACTCACTCTCTGCCCAGACATCCCCCAGTGCCTCATACGCTCTCGACAGGAGTCCGCCAAGAGTCTTCTGCTTCTTCGGTGGATTTTTACCGCATGGACTAAAGACACAGTGGAGCCCGGAGACTGATCGTGTCATGGCCACATAAGCCTCTGACATACAGTCAATACAGTCTCGCACTCGTTTCTCGGCGGCAGCCAAATGGATGGCAGGGAACCACCGTTCGCGAATGGCCTTGTTCACTCCTGGAACCACAACCTGAGGGCCATGCCCGACATTTGGGGTGTACCCGAGGAATTTGGCCATCCGGTCTTCCTCTTGCAGAGGAAACTGATCCGCACCCATCAATATCACTTCCTCGAATCCAAGCCCTTTTGAGCCATGGATGG
>CALDQF010000385.1 GCA_937911845.1 uncultured Phycisphaera sp.
AGGCCCGTTTGGCGGCGGTGAAGCTCCATTCGTCTTTGGGCGGAATGATCGCGGGATTGTTTTGGTTTGGTCCCGACGCATAGGCGATGCCCCACCACGCCATAGCGAACTCCGGATCGCGCCGAATAGCCTCGAGATACGAAGCAATAGCGCCATCAAAGTTGTAGCCCAGCATCAACGCCATGCCCTGATCAAACCACGAGCGTGCTTCTTCCGAATCGGTTTGCACCCTGCGCCGGAAATCTCCGAGTTCTCGGAAGATCATCGGGGGAGGATTCAGCCGAGGTTCAGGGGCAGCGGGAGTGTCGAATGAAGCGCACAGGGCAAGAATCGATGCAAGCATCCCTGCATCTTAAAGAACGAGATCTGCCTGGCGCTTTGCCCTTTGGCTTTAATAATCCTGTGCCGTCCATCTATGGAGGCAATGCCAATGAACAGCAACAGAACCGCTTCGTGCGATGATGTTTTGTGCAGTTGCAGTGTGGGGTGGTCGGTCCCAGATGAGCACTCAATGCATCAGAGCGGCCACATGCATTGGGATCTGATTCGAGCCCACGTCAAGTTTGAAGGAGAGAAGGCCTTCAACAAGCAGAATTCAACTTCGACGCCTTGAGCAGGTGCCCAGCAAAAACACAGCAACAAGCGTACTGCCGCCAGGAATAGTGCTGAGATCAAACGTGAGATCAATTTTGTCTCCGTTTGTGAGGTACCGAGCAATACCGGAGAAAGAAAACCCCGATCCTTCGCTGAGGGTTGCTTGGGCTATTTGGACTTGGCCTATCAATGGTGTTTGGAGGTTTGCATCAAAGTAAAAACCATCAAAAGTCTCGACAGATGTTCCTTCAAAAGCAGGGAAGTTCTCGCTGAAATCAGTTTCGTCTTCTCCCCAACCAAGGTAAGAATCATTTTGCAAACCATCCCGTTGCAGAAGCGGGGTCTCGCTTGTGAATTGGAACAGTCTCGCGGAGTAGCCCCCAATGCCAATAAGTTGCATCTCTGGTGAGTCGGGCGTGGCAAAGAACCGGTACGTGATCTCCCCCGGATTGATTTCCTCTTCGGTGTAATCCAAAGTGAATCCAAGTCCACAAAATGCCTGCGCAGAAATACAAAGCGTGACAAGAGTTGAAAAAACGAGTGGTTTCATTGGGGTCTCTCTTCTCTGCACCATTGGTGTAGACACACCAAATGTACTGGCTTCTGGCCATGAGAAAAGCAAAATCTTCGAGGATTGATCAATCAATGATCTGCTTTTGTGCGCTGTCGATTTAAAGATGAAGGCTGATTTAAGGGCTGAAAAACAGCATCTAAGAGACTTCTGACTTGGTTGGTGCTTGAATTATCAGACCTCGGCAAGTCCATTTTGTGAGCCCTATGACTTTCGTCGTCGTGCCCCCAAACCCAAGCACAAGAGCGGCGCCAGCGTGCTTGGTGCAGGGATGTTGTTGAACTCAAAGTTGAAATCAATTTTCTGCC
>CALDQF010000386.1 GCA_937911845.1 uncultured Phycisphaera sp.
CGCGCCATTCTCGCCATCATCACCACGGCCCTCCTGCTGGGTACCGTCGTGATTGCCACGACGCTGGCTGTCATGGTGGCCTGTGGTGCGAAGAGTGCCCAAGGTGCCGTCTCCTCCCGCCTCTCGGATTCCATTGGCAAAGCCACCGCCCGAGTGGTTCATCCTGGTGGAGGCCGCATCGAACGCAGCGTTCTGGAGACCGTTCGAAGTTGGCCCGGCATTGAGATCGCCGTGGGAAGGATGGACGGATCGCTCACCTTGGAAAGGGCTGACGGCGCTAAAGATCCCGAGACCCAATCCAAACGCCGCGTGGTCGTCACCGCGGAAGGCATCGAAATCCCAAGCGAATACGACGTTCGAACCCTTCGCGTCGCCGAAGGCACGTTGCCCACGGGCCCCAGCGAAGTACTGCTCGACAAACTCGCGGCCCAAAAGCTCGACGCCGGGATCGGAACCGAACTGCTGATTCGGCGATTTGGCAAACCCATCCCGTTGAAGGTCACCGGTATTTGGGACCGTCCCATCGTTGGACCATTGCAAAATCCCACGGCATTCGTGGAGATAGGTGTCTTGGGTGAAGCTGTCAACAGACGCGACGGTTTAGGCACCATCGCAATCGTTCATGAAGAAGATGTCGACGTTGCAGCATTCGTGGAAATCCGAAGTTCCGAAGTACCGGATTTCCTTTCACTGGAAGCGGCCGACTTGGTGAAAAGTGGATTTGACCGACGCGTCCGAGGCGGTGAGCTGGCAACCTTGGTGATCAGCGTCATGACGTTCCTAGGAGCAGGGTTCATCATCGTTACGGGATTAACCACTGGCGTCTCCGAACGACAACGCGAGTTGGCGGTGCTGCGATCTGTCGGCGCGTCCCGCGGCCAAGTGTTCCGCTCACAAATTTTTATTGGGTTGTGGCTGGGAATTCTTGGTGGACTTTTGGGCATTCCGATTGGGTTGGCCCTGACCCGTGTGGTGGCTGAGGTTTACTCAGAAAAATTACCCGACGGCATGCTGATCGACTGGCTCGGCATTGGTCGGTCTTTCCTGGGCGCAACGACTGCAGGTGTCTTTGGAGCGGTGTATCCAGCCTGGCTGGCCAGTCGAACATCGCCACTTGATGGAATTTCAAACCTTGCCCGAAGCAACAGCAAACGGGACATCCAAGGTGTCACCATCGTGGGTTTCCTTCTGCTCGCGGTGGCATGGGGTACAGCCTTTGTTGAGCGAGGCGAAACAAGATACTGGTATTACATCTACGTGGGGCTGCCGTGCCTCCTGCTTGCTGCTTTCGCCCTTTCGGTCCCGCTTTTAACCATCTTTGCTGGTTTCCTTGGACGTCCTGTCGCACGGCTGCTTGGGCTCCCTGGAGATGTCATTCGGGGAACCATTCTGACAACGCCCTTTCGACACGGAATGACCGCAGGTGCTTTGATGCTGGGCCTGGCCATCCTGACCGCGTCTTGGGCGGTCGGAGTCGCCGTTCGACACGATTGGATTGATCGCATCAAGTTTGCGGACGGATTTGCCATTGATCCTGCTGGATTTAACCAAGAGGATTTGGATGCCGTTCGCAAGTTGGATTTCATTACCAACACCTGTGAACTCAACCGACTTCCGGTCGAAATAACCGACCAGCAAGTCTTTGGAATTGAAGGCATCTATTCGAAAAATGCGATGGGGATTGGCTTTGATCCTGAGATTTTCTTCTCGTTGAATGCGATTGACTGGGTGGAAGGATCACTGGAAAAAGCACTTCCAGCACTGCAAAAGGGGGATGGGGTTTTGGTTGCGGATCGTTTCCAAACCGCAAAGGGTTACCGCGTTGGCGACACCATTACGCTGAAGGTTGGACGAGCTGAAAAAGTCTTTTCCATTGTTGGCATTGTCTCATCCGCAGGCTTAGACCTGGCGACCCAAATGTTTGGCGTTCGTGACCTGTACTCCGAATTCGCCGTTTCGACCGTGTTCATTGACCGACAAGTGGTGGGGGATGTTTTTGGCAACCAAGAGGTTCACCTTCTGCAAGCGAATCTGGACGAAAATATCAGCGATCAGGAAGCGGAACTCCGTATTGCTGAAGCCGCACCCGGTGTTGTTTTTCGTTCTGGGCGATGGATCTTGGACACCATTGATGACATCAGCCGCACTTCAATGGGAATCATGACCAGTGTGGCATTTGGGGCCCTGATCCTCGCCACGTTGGCCACCGGAAGCGTGGTAGCAGCCAACCTCAGAGGTCGAGCTTTTGAATATGGCGTCATGCGCAGCGTGGGCGCATCACGCAGTGACGTGGCTCGGATCATCTTTGGGGAAGCCATCATTCTCTCTATGACGGCCATCGTGATGGGCGTCACCCTCGGCATGCACTTCGCAAATTTTGATCGCATGCATTACGCGGGCTTGGTCGGGATCGAGTTGCGTCCACGACCAGTGGTTGGCCCAACCACTTTGGGGGCCGTCACGACATTTGCGATGTGCATGCTTGCATCCCTGATTCCACTTCGAAGGCTGTTGGACCAACCTCCGGCCGTGCTCGTCGCGGCCGGACGAAACGAATGAGCGAACATCGACCATTTCGGATTGTCAGCGATTACGCGCCAACCGGAGACCAACCCGCCGCCATCGAATCGCTGACCAAGGGTGTGTTGACCGGGCAAAAGCACCAAGTGCTTTTGGGGGCTACCGGAACGGGTAAAACCTTCACGATGGCCAACCTCATCGAACAGGTCCAACGCCCAACTTTGGTGTTGTCTCACAACAAGACACTGGCCGCGCAGTTGTACGAAGAGATGCGAGCGCTTTTCCCCGACAACGCAGTGTCCTATTTCGTGTCGTACTACGATTACTTCCAGCCCGAGGCATACATCCCGCAGCGTGACATCTACATCGAGAAAGATTCATCTCGAAACGACGATTTGGACCGGTTGCGACTCGCCGCGACCAGCAATCTCCTGTCGCGCCGGGACACGATAGTGGTGGCTTCTGTGTCTTGCATCTATGGATTGGGTTCTCCCGAGAACTACCGGAACCGGGTCTTGACCATCACCCGTGGGGACACCGTGGACCGCCGTGAGTTGCTGCTGGGCCTGGTCGACATGCAATACGGTCGCAGTGAACTTGATTTTCAACGTGGTCAATTCCGGGCCCGAGGTGATGTGATTGAAGTTTGGCCCGCCTATGAGCAATACGCCGTTCGCATCGAACTGTTTGGTGACGAGGTGGACCGTATTGAACTGGTCGAACCCATTTCCGGCGAAGTGTTGGCCAGCGAATCTCAAGTCTTTCTTTTTCCCGCGGTGCACTATGTGTTGGACAAAGATCGACTCACTGACGCCTTAGACCGAATCAAAGCCGAGCTGGATGCCCGGGTATTGGCTTTACGCAGCGAAGGCAAACTGCTGGAAGCCCAACGATTGCTTTCAAGAACCAAATACGACCTGGAGATGCTGGAAGAAGTTGGCTTTTGCCAAGGGGTGGAAAACTATTCCGCCCAACTTGAAGGACGACCCAAAGGCTCGCGTCCGCATGCCATGCTGGATTATTTCCGCTTCGCGCCTGGTTGCAGTGCGAAAGACTGGCTGCTTCTCATCGATGAATCCCACGTGACGATTCCCCAAGTCCGGGCCATGTACAACGGCGATCGCGCTCGCAAACAAGTATTGGTGGACCACGGCTTCCGTCTACCGTCCGCCATGGACAACCGGCCCCTGAAGTTTGAGGAGTTTGAAGAACTGGTCCCGCAGGTAGTGCATGTGTCGGCCACACCGGCGGCGTGGGAACTGGAGCAGGCCGATGGCGTGGTGGTGGAACAAATCATCCGTCCCACAGGTCTGCTTGAC
>CALDQF010000387.1 GCA_937911845.1 uncultured Phycisphaera sp.
TCCTTTCTCAGGCTTCCCCTTGGAGTTGTCTATCACGGATTGTGATGACATTCATGATCCCTCGACGGTTCGAATGATTGCCAATGGGGTTTCGTATGCCATGACGGCCACTCAGCCTGGCCGGTATGCCGGAACCGTGCCCGGACTTGGCTGTGGGTCCGAGATTCAAGTGGCTTTTGAAGTTGGTGTCTTTGGCTCCAGCGACGTCGTTCGCTACCCCTCAGCAGGCGGCTTCGCGACCACCCAGTGGAGTGACATTGTGGATGTGGTACTCGACTCGGGTGATACCACCGGTGGCTGGCAAGTGAGTGGCAACGCCACAGACGGCCAGTGGGAACAAGGCGTTCCCATCCCGTCTTCGGTGTGCAGTCGAGGTAATCCCGGCCAGGACGCCGACGGGACCGGTGGCTGTTGGTTGACCGACAATGACTCCGCGAACGCTTGCAACAGTGATGTGGACGGCGGGAACACTGCTCTGACTTCGCCAGCATTTGATCTCAGCCTCGAGGGCTCGATCCTGTCGTACGCCCGCTGGCTGGACAACGTCAATGGTTCCAACCCTGGAACCGATGCCTTGCTGGTCGAATGGTCAAACGATGGATCCTCATGGAACACCTTGGAAACCTTTGGTCCTGCGAATGCTGGTGGTGGTTGGCTCCGCCCCGAATTTGTCGTCGGCCAAGACCTCCCGGCATCGTCGAGCATGCAACTCCGATTCACAGTTGGTGATGACGACGATCTGCCCAGCGTGGTGGAAGCTGGCATCGATGACATTCGTGTCGTTCGGTATGTTTGTGACGACCCGACCATTCAGGGTGATGTCAACGGCGATGGTGTGGTGGACTTCGACGACCTTGTCGGCATGCTTGCCGAATGGGGGGCATGCTCCGGCTGTCCGTCGGACATTGACGACAACGGTCAAGTTGACTTCAGCGATCTGCTCACATTGTTGGGCAACTGGAGCTGAATCTCACGCGGCATTCAATTTCCCTTCCCGGCCAATCGGTGCCGGGGGGGTCATGAGCGACTGGCAAACCAATCTATCTCCTGACGGGGGTTTGGCAGCGTTCCTTTGAGTTCTTCCGCCAAGGCGTCCAAGGCTTGGTGTCGGCCGCTGGGGAGAATGACCCGGAGTTCCAGACGCAGATCCCCCGGAGGATCACTGGGAACTCCAAGTCCTGGGATTCGAAGCACCCGGCCGGAAGAGGAATGCACTGGGACTTTGATTCGGACGGACCCTTCGAGCAGGGGCACTTCGATTTCGGTTCCCAGCACTGCCTCATCCAAACTCAGTGGTACCAGCCCACGAAGGTGCTTTCCCTCCCGCTTGAGCCATGGGTGCCCTCCAACCTTGAGTTTCACTTTGAGGTCGCCTGAGGGTCCGCCATTGGGTGATGGGTCTCCTCGACCCTTGAGACGGAGGGTTTGGCCATCTTCCACCCCCGGGGGGATTTTGAGTTCGACATCGGTTCCACTCGAATCTCGAAGGTGCTCGCACCCGCCAAGGACAGCCGTTCGAAATGTGATGCCATGTTCGACCACGCGATCTTCGCCCTGTTGGGGACGAGCTGAGTGGGGGCCGGCGCTGCCGCCGCTGCCGAAAAACGCTGAGAACAAGTCCTCAAATCCACTGGGATCAAAGCCCGCCTCCCGGGCCGCTCGAGAGGCACCGGCGGAGGACCCTTGCACCCCGGCGTGCCCGAATCGATCGTATGCCTCGCGTTTTTCAGAATCTGACAGCACTTCGTAGGCCGCGGAGAGCTCAGCAAACTGTTCTGCCGCATCAGGAGCGGTGTTCACGTCAGGGTGAGCACCCCGGGCAAGCTTCCGATAGGAACGTTTAATTTCATCGGGGCTGGCTTGTCGGGAGACGCCCAAGACCTCGTAATAGTCGCGAAGGGATTCTGGCACGAACAAGATCCTATCCGGGGCACGGCGCGTCTTATGATCTACACGGTATGAGTTCCCAAGAACAGTCTGGTGGCCCCGTGATGGGCTTTGGCGACCACCTCGAAGAGTTGCGTCGCCGATTGCTGTTCGCACTCGCCCCGATCGTCCCGGTCTTTGTGCTGCTGTTCTTGGGCTGGCAGATCGTCTTGAGTTTCTTGGTGGGGCCTGCCTTTGAAGTCTTGGCGTCATCGGGAACCAACGCCGGGCTTCAGTTGTTGGGACCCGCTGAAGCCGTGATGGCTGCGTTGAAGCTTTCCACCATCGGGGCCATTGTGCTCGGGGCTCCTTGGATTTTGTTGCAATTCTGGCTCTTCATCGCTCCTGGTCTTTATGCCCGGGAACGACGGTTTATCCATCTGGTGATCCCGCTTTCTGCCTTGCTGACCATCACCGGAACCGTCTTTTTGCATCGCATTATGTTGCCTCTGCTTTTTGAATTGATGCTGGGCTTCGGTTCGAGTTTGACGATAGATCTTCCGGATCACCACGCCGACCTTCGGGCATTGTTTGTGGCCAGTGAGACCGTCGAGGTCCGCACGGCACCACCCCTGACTTTGGTGGCAGGGCAAGCTTGGGTGGAAGCGCCTCAGATGGAAGCTTGGGTGGCCCACGCCAATGCAACGGC
>CALDQF010000388.1 GCA_937911845.1 uncultured Phycisphaera sp.
CTCCATGGCTTGTACTTTGCGTTTGGTGGTGCCTTGGGGCACAACCACGTGGCACGGGATCCCGCGACGCTGGGCCGCCAAGGCAAGTGCTCCCCCATGGTTGCCTGAAGAATGGGTCACGACGCCGCGGGCCGCTTCTTCTTCACTGAGGACGGCGATCGCATGACTCGCCCCGCGGAATTTGAACGCCCCGGCGTGCTGGAAATTTTCACACTTCAAAAAGAGCTCGCATCCTGCCCGTTCCGACAGGGCGGGACAGGTCAAGATGGGGGTGCAGTTGACCACACCCTTAAGACGCTTCCGCGCTTCGGCGACCACGCCGGGTCCTGGAACAACGCGAGCGTCCATCATTCGGCTCCTATTTGGGGAGGTGGCCCAAGTTCAGCATGATCCGCGGAATACCAACCGAACGCCATCGATCGCAGAGACGGCACCCGCACCCCCGACGCGTCTTGCACATCCACCGCATGCGGGCCATCTTTCACCAGAAAGGTGAACGCTTCGCCTTGCAGTTCAACCGTCAACGTGCCAGAGCCGCCCACTTGCTTCGACAGCTCGGCCATTGGCCAGGCGTACATGTTGTCTTGAACGGGCAAAACGAAGCACGGGGCCTTGGCTCCGAAGCCCAATGCTTCCTCTGGTGAGCGGGCGGGATACAGCAACTTCTTGCCCAGTTCATAACTGCCATAATCCAGCCGGCGGTAGCGCTCACGCAACCCGCCTTTTGGCGCTTGGAGGATTTTGGTCCCTGGGTGGTCGGCCAACCAATCGCCCCAGTGGCCAATGAACACTGGGAGTCGGTTCAAGCGAGCGGTACCGGAACCGTCGGGCCCCGCCACCGCTTCACCCGTCACGGGATCCCAAAGACGTTCTTGGCCCAAGGCATCGGTCCGGTCGTACAACAAAGGCGTGGAGTGGTACAGCAGGCCCGAGTGTCCGAACTCCAGCACTTCGCCATCAACACGTCGATCGTACGCCACCAGCAGCCCAGAGAGCGGCGCGTGCACGATGAGCACCGGCACGTTGCCCACCATGTCATTGCACACCTCGTGGGTGCGGAGTTGCAGCAAGGGCCACGCCACCGCGGCATCTCCGTCGGCGTAGGCCACCACGATTTCGGAGGGGACGAGGTACTTGCCGTACTCCTCCCGGTTGAAGGCCACCACGGCGGTGCCTTCCATTTTTTCTGGCGCATCCAAAGAACGCACCAAGTCCCGGTGCAGCTGGGCCGCCACGAGATACTCCTCGTCCAGAGCAGCGCCGTCCAAAACGAAGCCATACGTGCCAGGATTGGAACCATCGCCCGGCGGTCGATTTTTCACTCTCGCCAACGCCGGGGCCACAAAGTACACAATCAAAAAAAGTGCAAACAGGCCAGTGACGATGAGTACCGGCCCCCCAGCACCAGATGTAATGGTCAACTTTTGCGGCGAATCCGGGGTATCAGGCATGACACGATTCTAGGTGCGAACTCAAAACGAAGAACGGGCCGCCCGAAGGCGGCCCGTTCAAAAGTTAAGTGGTTCAGATTCTGGTCCGTAAGGATCAGAAGGTGAACTGGACCTGACCTTGGATGGTCATGTCATCGTTGGCATCTTCGAAGTCAATTTCGAGAGTGCCCTTGCAGCTATCGCTGAAGTAGTGGTTGATACCGACGTCAAGGTCGTCGAAGTCACCAGCAGGGCCGGTTGACTCAACATCTTCGTAGCTGACATAGAACGAGGTGGCATCAGCAAAGGCGTAAGCAGCCTGAACAGTGGTGGCTTCCCACGCACCATCGAGGACGTCCGTCATTGCAGCGTGGACGGAAAGGGCGTCAGCCTTGTACGTCACATCGAAGGTGGTACCGTCGAGAAGGGTATCGGACGAGGTTGCTGCACCGATGACCAAAGTGGACTCATTGCCAGCGGCTGCGCCAAAGCAGTCGCAGTTGTCCCAGGAACCCATCACGAGGAACTCGCCACGGAATTCGGTGGAGAAGCCATCAGCGTCCGCACCATCCACGTCGTAGGCACGGCCCATGACACGGAACTGATCAGCCTCGTAACCGAAGCCGATTTGCTCGCCCCGACCTTCAAGTGCAGCACCGGTAGTGGTGTTGTTGATTTGAAGGGTGTTGGCTTCAGCAACGCTGTTGGCCTTGAGGAAGACGGACTTCACGTTGCCAAACCCGTAGGAAAAGCCGTTGTCCATTTCTTGATAGATGGCGTAATCACGCATTGAGTTACCACCGTCGGTGTAGTAACCAGCGTTGGCACCAGTGTTACCGTCCAACACGTAGTTGAAGGTCCAGTTCCAGCCACCAGCTTCACCAGCAAAGGTGAGGTGGGCAGATCCGATGCCGCCGGCGTAGCTGTCAGCGTCGGTGTGAGCGAAGCCGTAAGCAAAGAGGCCAGACATGGAGAAGGCGTCGTCGCCTGAGATGGTGGCGGAATCGTTGATGATGCCGTCAATAACGCTGTCCAAGTCACCGGCAGTTCCGGTGCTTGCGATGGCCAGCACGCTTGTTCCGGCAATCAGGCCGGCGTGGGTCGCGAGATTCATGGGAAGCAACTCCTGAGTTGTACCGGCGGGGGTCTTAAATTCCCGCTCGGCCAATGGGGGGTGGAACCGCTCACGCCATAAGGCTGGACGCGAACGACACGACGGGAACACTATCGTCACAATCCCGTCGATTTGTTGAGGGCAGATTCTATCTCAGTGGGTGCGAGGTTGCACGAGTCCGGAAAGAATTGTGGAAGGTCCGAGAACATCCAATCTTGGCGGAAACGCCTAATTCTGCCCATAAAATCATTATTTTCAATGGCTTACGACTCCAATTTGGACACTGCTTCAGCAATCCCCAAACAAGATTCCCGACGCAATCCCTCAAATTGAGGCATGTCCGAGCCGCAAAAAATCTTTTTGGCACCGAGGCGCGCAGCTTCCCGCAGCCGTTTCTCGGACTGTGGCACGGCACGAATCTCACCGCCCAGCCCCAATTCACCAATCGCAACCGCATCCGGAGGGACGGATTTTCGCAGATGTGCTCCGGCAATCGCGAGGGCCAAGGGCAAATCCGCTGCCGGTTCAGTGGCGCGGAGCCCCCCGCTCGCGGCAGCAAAGATGTCCTGGTCGGCCAATTGCAAACCACAGTGTTGTTCCAAGACCGCAATCACCATCGCAAGTCGGTTGGAATCGATGCCCGTGGCCTTCCGTTTCGCTGAGCCCAAAAAGCCCGAAACCACGAGTCCCTGGACCTCGGTGAGCAAACACCGGGATCCGAACAACACTGGCGCTGCCACGGTTCCGGGTCGGGGCATGCCAGACGAGTCCAGAAGAGCACCGCCGCCCTCAATGGGCTGCAGGCCCTCCCCCGTCATTTCGAAAAGCCCAACCTCCATGGTGGTGCCAAATCTGTTTTTGACCCCTCGTACCACGCGGTGGGCATGATGTCGATCGCCCTCGAAGGACAGCACCACATCAACAATGTGCTCCAGCACCCTCGGGCCCGCGAGTTGACCGTCCTTGGTGACATGCCCCACGGTCACGATCGAGGTACCAGTGGCCTTGGCGAAATGAACCAATTCGGAGCCACAGTGCCGAATCTGACTGGGAGTCCCCGGGACGGCATCCACGCCTCCGTGGTGCACCATCTGAATGGAGTCCAAGACCAAGACATCGGGCTGGTGCTGCCGAGCTTGTTCCAAAATGCGTCCCAACGAGGTCTCGGCCAACAGCAAAAGATTGTCCAGTCCATCCAAGCCGCCCACCAGACGTTCCGCCCGCAAGCGAACCTGATACGCAGACTCTTCACTGCTGGCGTACAGCACCCGACGCGATGATCTGGCCATGCCTGCGGCCGCTTGCAACAGCAAGGTGCTTTTTCCTATCCCCGGATCCCCCCCAAGCAAGCTGACCGACCCGGCCACCAAGCCGCCGCCCAAAACTCGGTCGAACTCGCCCGAACCTGTCGAGAATCGGGGCACCTCTGGCGCTTCAATCGCTGACAGCGGCAACGCCTCGACAACACTGGGACGACCGGCCGCTTGCGTGGACAAACGCACATTGGCGGGAACCTGTTCGACTTCCACGCGTTCCAAAACATCCCAAGTGCCACAATCAGGACACTTCCCCGCCCAAGTTGGGTGTATCGATGCACACTCGGTGCAACGAAAGGTGTGCTTTGGCGCTTTTGGACCAGACTTTGGCATCACAACCCCTTTTTTCTCAGCAGAGCTCAGTGATCAAACACGAACTCAACCCGCCACTCCGTGCAGGACACAATTTCAAAAAACCTCCACCTGAACAATCAATCTGATTCAGGTGCATCTCAGTGACGCATGGTTCGTCGCATCCGACCCGCCCAAACAAAATACGACCACACGGCGGAACGCCAACCCAAGGGACGTTCGAATCGATCCGGCCGACCCAATGCGGTTTCTTGTCGCCATCTCCAATATGCCGAACGTGGTGAGCATCCGGCTCGAAGAACCAAGATCCAAACTCCAGACAATCCGTCGATCACGTCTCGCGTAC
>CALDQF010000389.1 GCA_937911845.1 uncultured Phycisphaera sp.
TCATCACTGATCTCCCCGCAGGAGACTATGTGATCCGTATCGGAGGCTGGCAAGGTGCAACGGGAAATTACGTGCTGACCAGTGCATTCACCAACGTGGTCGACTGCAATGGAAATGGTCGACCGGATGATGAAGACATCGCCGGTGGTGTCAGTGAAGATTGCAACGGATCAATGATTCCTGATGAATGTGAAATTGACGCCTCCACGGATTGTGATGGAAACGCGGTGTTGGATGAGTGTGAATCACTGCCAGACTGTGACGACGACGGGGTTTCAGATTGCGAAGCAATTGCCAGTGGCGATCAAGATTGTGACGCGAATGGTATTCCTGACTCTTGCGAATCAGCTGGTGGAACCTCTGTCTTGAGCGAACTCGTGGTTGACACCAGAGTGCTCAATGGCGGTGAATTTGTTGAGTATGTCATCGCTTTGGACGGGAACCTCGATTCGTTGACGGCAGAATTGACGTTCACGAATGGAGATGCAGACGGTACATGGGCCGGTGATGTTGCTATTCAAGTGACCGATCCAAGCGGCGAGTGCGTTGAGGTGGGTTCCTACAACATCGAAACCTGCGTCAATGGCATTCTGGAAGACTTCCCTGCGGAATGGAATGTTGCGGAGAGCGGCGAGTATTCATTCACCTTCGCTTTGTGCGGGCAGGATCTTTCCGGCCCTGGTGATTGGAGCATCCGTTTGACCCACGGGTATGACACCGGAAGTGATGATGCCTGGAGCGGCACTTTGACGTTCGGAGTCTTGACCGATGAAGCACCGTGCCCAGCCGATTTGAGTGGCGACGGTGTGGTTGGCTTTAGCGACCTCAGCATCATCCTTTCCAGTTGGCTGACCTCAGATGGCGGAGACGTCAACGGAGACGGTGAGACCAATTTCTCTGATCTCAGCCTGGTCCTTTCCGCTTGGGGCGATGAGTGCTGAACCTTTCATAGCAGTGATCGAAGCAACAGACGAGGGCCACCCTTTTTTCGGACGCTTTGCCCAACATCGCATTGAATTGACTGTGAAAATGGCCGATTTGGTGTCATGATGTATCGTCATATCTCTTGGGAGAAATCATGTTCAGCATGAATCGCATTCAGTGTGTTTTTTGTTTCCTTGCATTGGCCACACCAGCCACGGTTTCTGCCACGGAAAGTGTGGCTCGGCAGTGGAATGAACTGCTTCTCGAGTCCATTCGCAATGATTTTGCCCGGCCAACCGTGCACGCTCGAAACTT
>CALDQF010000390.1 GCA_937911845.1 uncultured Phycisphaera sp.
GAGCCCCTCTGGGGATGAGATCACCACCTTCGGGTGCTGATCCAACACAACACAAGACCGCCGTCAGGACTTCCTGGCGGCGGTCTTCTTTTGATCGGGCTCAACTCTCAATATTCTCTTATTGAAACCAGTGATGTGGCCTTAAACTCGTTACTTGCACGTATTTCCGGACATTGTTCCGCGGTCTGTGCTTGGGGTGATGGATGTGGATGGGGTCACTTTTGGGCGGCCAGGAATGGATGGGTGAGCAAGTGATCTTGCTCGCTGATTTTGCCACCACAGTCCCCAAGGGGGGGGCTTGGTTTTCTTTTTTGAAACCCAACAACCTCAAAAGGGGACACACCATGGGTAACAAGTTCTTTATGGGCGTTGCCGCGCTCGCGGCGGCGGGTTCGGTTTTCGGTGCAGACCGTCTTTCCGCAACTGAGAAGGGTTCACTTCTCATGTTCGTCAATGCTAACGGCACCATTCACATCTCCAACGACTACCCCGCCGACGTCCAGCTTCAGGCTTACGTCACCGCTGGTTGTGGCGCGAGCTACGACATGGGCTTCTCGTTGACTGCCAACCAAATCGCTGCTTTCGATTCCTACGACTTGGCCATGCCTTTGGGTGCGTCTGACTGCTCGATGTACGTTTGGGCTGTCAACAACGACAACGCTCAAATCCGTTGGAACCACCTCTCCGGTGGCATCATCGGTGGTGGTGCTTACGCATCCGCCGCAGCAATGCAAGGCAGCAACGGTGACACCGTCGGTGTCGCAGGCACCATCAACATGGACGGTGTGGAGTACTCCTCCGCGTTCAACGGTTACACCGTGAACTTTGCCGCCAGCACTGGTGAACTCGCCATCGACCTTCTTGATCACGATTTCGCTGACAAGAACTCCGATGCACCCAACACCAAGATCGTGGCTGAAATCTGGAACTCTGACGAAGTCAAGTTCTCCGGTACCTCACGATGCGTCGCGTGCTCTGCTTCGGCCAGTCTTGACCAATGGTC
>CALDQF010000391.1 GCA_937911845.1 uncultured Phycisphaera sp.
GCGGGCATCTTGGGTCGATGCCTTGAAGCAGTGCGCATCGCCGCCACCCTGTTGCACCCGTTCCTTCCTGATGGCTCTCAGAAATGCTGGGAAGCACTGGGCCAATCGGTCGACCCCGAATTTGATGAGCTTGATCAACTGACTTCTTGGGGAGGACTCACCCCAGGTACCAAAGTGCAGAAAGTCGCGCTGTATCCGCGGGTTGAACCGATACTTGCGGAGTAACTGAAGAAGAATTCCTCCGACACCTGATGAACGCACCGCATCCCCGAAGACACTGGGGCCGTGGGGAAGGACGCGACAAAGAGACCGCTGGTCTGGCCATGCTTCATCTTCGTTTTGCTCAGCAGCAGCCTGCATGTGCTTGGACCACCTCGGATACCTGCAGAGAGCATTGGCCTCCTCAGTCTGCTTTTGCTGGGTTGGGGGTGGAAATGCCGCCGTGGATGCGCTCGTACCACTTGTCTGGGACTGTGTGGGTTCTGCGTCGTGTTCTGGATCCAAGCCACATCACCCCATTCACGTCTACCGGTGGATCCCGGCTTGAGCACCATTTCTGGGACCGTTCATGCCATTGAGACCAAACCACGCATCCCGGAATGGCAGCATGACCCCAGACGTCCTCCACCTTCACGGTGGATGAAGCTTCGAACCAACCGTGGCGTGCAACGGGTTCTACTGCCCCAACAGGGTTCCGCGACAGTTGGGCTCGGAGACAAAGTGGTTTGTGGCGTTACCTGGCTCTCTCCACGACCACCAGTTTGGGCCGGCGGACCAGCCAAAGACACTCAAGGGGTTGCGGTCCTTCGAGACTGGCAGGATGTGCTTGTTGATTCCAAGCAGATTCCGCGAGGCACAATTCCCTGGTCATTGATCAAAACGTCCCATCAGGACCGCGTTGCCGAGAGCATCAATCATATTTCTGGTTCGTCGGACACCACAAGAGAGTGGCTGAACGCGTTGGTTCTTGGAAACAACCAAGAAAGAAGCCTTCAAGCGTGGCGCGACATTGGCCTTGGGCACATGGCCGCAATCTCCGGGATGCATGTCAGCATGTTGATCTTTGCCGCCCTCATACCACTCCGAATGATGGGTATTCCGATGGCTTGGCAAGCGATCGCAAGTTTGGTTGTAATTGTGGTGCTCTTATTTACGGTGCCTTGGAAAGCACCCATACTAAGAGCAAGCCTTCAGGCCGCTCTGATGGTGCCGATGTTTCTGGGAGCTGGTCGTTGGTGCTTTTTGGGGATATTGGCTGGGGTGGCCGCCTTTTTGCTGATTGGAAATGCTCAGCATTTGTCGAGCATTGGTTTTCAATGTTCTTTTGTGGCAACGGCCGCTCTTGGTTTGGCCATGCCCCAACTGCAATGGCGACCCTACGACGATTGGCCACGACGCATGGCACGCATGGTGCTGGTGATGTGTGCCCCTTGGTTGGCGGTTCTTCCTTTGGGTGTTTACCACTTCGGAGTCATCCATCCCTACGGTGCGATATTGACTGTAATCGCATCTCCGGTGCTTTCTTTGATCTTGCCAATCCTTTGGGGAAGCGTCTTGCTTGGCCTCATTTTCCCTGAACTTGCATCGACGGTGGGTCTGGTCATTGCGCCAATATTGATAGCCCTGCAGTGGATCCTTGACTCTCTTTCCACATTGCCGTGGGTGCAGATCAGCACCAATTTCTTTCGGCCCGATGCAGTCCCCACGACGGCACTGGTGACGGTTGGCTTGTTGTTCTTGATTTCAGGTCAGATGAAATGGTCAATTTCAGCACTGGTCTTAGGCCTTTTGTGCTCCCCCGACTTAAAATTGAATGTGGACGAACAAGATGATTTCCGCTGGGATGCCCTTTCCGTTGGCAACGGATCAGCTCATCTGCTGCAGATGGGTTCAAAATCTTGGTTGATTGACGCCGGGAGTTCGGGCGAGCTCCACGTCTCCCGTCGTTGCATCCTTCCGGCTCTTCGCAACCAGAACATCCGCAGACTGGAAGGCGTTGTTTGCACCCATGCGGACTTGGATCACATCGCAGGCGTGGTGCCGATCTTGCAGGCCATGCCCGTTGGAATACTTCGTATCCCACCTCTCATGCTCCGCGAAGCACAAGATGACGTCACGTCACCGTGCCACACGTTGCTTGCCACCGCGAAAGAGATGGACGTTCCCGTGATCATCACCACACGTGGGGATCAATGGGAATCTGGTTCCTCAACATTCAAAACGCTGTGGCCACCAAGAGATCTCACCTCCCGGAACAGAAACCATGCTTCACTTGCTCTCGAGGTCCTTGTGCATGGTCGACGACTCCGATTTTCAGGTGATGCGGACTCTAAATTGATGATTTCTGAAATCCAAAACGAGCCCCCAGCTGATGTCTTCGAACTACCCCATCATGGCGCTCGTTGCCTCGGCCTCGAAACCATCCTCAGAAAAAGGCCGCCTCGGTTGCTCCTGCAATCCAGCAGCCGTCGTCGGGCCCAAAACGGACCTTGGTGCACGTGGCCGGGTTCACCGCATTTGGCGACAGGATTGCACGGAGGCATCTGCATTCAGGTCGATTCCAGTGGGTGCATGACCGCTGCCGCTCAGAATCGTTTCTACACCTGGCCTCGAGAGCCATAAAATAATTGCTATACCTCGGATTCCACTCGAACCAGAACGGAGCTCCACCATGCTTTCTTCTTTAATCTTGAGTTCTTTGTTTGCAGTCACAAGCGATGCCATGGTCAATGCGGCCAAAGAACCCACCACACTGCCTTCCGTTCGGTTGGAACCTGCATTTCCGTCGATTACGTTTGAGCGTCCGGTTCAAATCACCCATTCGGGAGACGGATCCGACCGACTGTTCGTGGTGGAGCAACCCGGCCGAGTGCTGGTCTTCCCCAACTCATCCAATGTGGAGAAAGCGGAAGTCTTCATTGACTTGACCGACCCGGTCAACGACGCCACCAACGAAGAAGGTTTGCTTTCCATCGCCTTTCACCCCAAGTACAAAGAGAACGGTCGATTCTTCGTGTACTACTCCGCCGGCGATCCCCGTCGGAGCGTGATTGCCGAAGGAAAAGCCAGCAAAGACAACCCAAACCGTGCCCGACCTGGTCTGCAGGTGGTGTTGGAACAACCCCAACCCGCTTGGAACCACAACGGATCAACCCTGCTCTTTGGACCTGATGGCATGCTCTATGCGTCGTTTGGAGATGGTGGTGCCGCGGGCGACCCTTGGAACAACGCCCAAGACACCACAAACCTACTGGGCTCGGTCATTCGAATTGATGTCGACAACAAAGACTCTTCTCGTGGGTACAGCATTCCGGCCGACAACCCCATCACCGTCGAGCAACACCAAGAAAATCCCAAACTTCGCCGCGAACTTTGGGCTTGGGGTTTGCGGAACGTGTGGCGAATGAGCTTTGACCGCACCACCGGTGAATTATGGGCTGGAGACGTTGGTCAGAACAAATGGGAAGAAGTGAGCATTCTTCGCAAAGGTGGCAATTATGGCTGGAAGGTCCGCGAAGGTGCCCACCGATTTGGACGTGGTCGCGCCAAAAACACAGAAGGGTTCATCGAGCCTGTCTTTGAATATGACCACAAGAAAGGCCTTTCGATTACGGGGGGCCACGTCTACCGCGGGCCCCAATCGGCTCTGCAAGGTCTGTACATGTGCGGCGACTACATCACACGGCGACTCTGGATCATGCGTCCAAACGGAATGGATCCCGTTGAGGACGTGCGTGAATTTGACCTCGGAAGATATGGCGCTTTCGTGGCTTCGTTCGGTGAAGATGAAGCGGGCGAAATGTACATCTGCGACCACGTGCGTGCGAACCCTGGTTCAGGCGTTCGGGGGCGGATTCTCAAAGTCGTTGGCCGCTGAACCGGCGTTTGCCACTGGCTGATAGACCCCGCGTGCTTTGGCGCGGCTGACTTCTGCTTCGGAAAGAGCAATCCCACACTCTGGACAACGGTCACCGACCGTGGGGTGCTGTTCGTAGCCACACCAAAGACATGGAAACACTGTCTGGTTCATCAGACCGCCAGTGATAACGCTTGTGATGAGCATCAAGATGCCCCAAACCAGCAAGTGAGCCGTGATGACCACTGCGGGCAACAGTAGGTAAATCAAGACTCCTACAAGACCTAGACCATCATTCGACTCGCCAAAGATCCGTTCGACGGGAACCGCGATCGTGGCAATGGCCAGCAAGCCGATCAAGGCATCAACAAACATAAAGAACAACCAAGACACCACTCGAATGCCCACGACAATCTGCAACGCTCGGCGAAAATACGACTGCACAATGACTCGTCGCCACCAAGTCTTGGTTTGCACCCGGAACATGAACCAGATCAAGATGAAATTGGGGGCACCCACAGCCAAGATGGTCGATATCAACTGAAGCCATTCGCCAAGTTCACCGGTAATGCCGGAACGATCCATCGGATGGAGGTCGCCAAACTCCAAGGCAAAAAACAATGCGCCCATCACCAAACTTGGAAGCGCAAAAATGAAATACAGCGTTACCGAGTTGATCACCCGCCGGGTGGTCGAGCCAACAATCTGAATCGCACGCTCACGATCTTCGATGTCGATGGGCAGTGCGTTCTCACCCGTCACTGGTTAAGTATCTCGAGGATGGCCGAAAGAGCGTCTGCGGATGATCCATCACTCATCTTGATTTGCGACCGAAGTGCCAACCGGCCGTCAAGGATCAACACCGGCAGACCACGGACGTTGAATCGCCGCAGTGCACTCCACTGCCGGTGGGTATTCGCCACTTCGTCCAACACAGAAGACTCTTCGCGACCCCGCAGATCAGGTCGCGACTGCACAAAGGCTTGCAACACAGTCATGGGTTGTGACGCTATCAACAAATCGCGAAACAGCTTCTTCGCGCCGTCCGTGTCGCCATCCTGACGGAGTTGACCGATCCGGATGGTCGCTTGGCCACCCCATACCCAGCGATCGGGCTGGGGGAAACCGGAGGCTGGGTTGACAGCCTTGTTGGTCGGCAGCAAACGAACTTCGAGTTGGATTTTTCCTGCATCAGCCGCTTCCAAAAGCGTTGGCACATCACGGCGGAAACCATCTTCAGCCATGTCACCAATCACCACGACTGGTTTGGCCGTTTCTGGCCCGAACCGCAGGCTGGCCAGATCAGGGCCAAGGTTCGGCCGAGACCCTTCCTGCCAATCACTCACCAAACGGCCAAGGGCGGTGCTGGGAAAGTCATTTGCACTGGTCCCCTTCTCCGGTCCAGTGGCACTGACCGCATCCACAGCCCGGCGCAAAGCCCCGGGACGCAAAACATCCTTGATTTCTTGACCATTCAAGAAAGCCATGGGGGTGTAGTACAGCCCCAAGTCCACCCCTTCTCGAGCGTCCGCTTCAAACAACTTCTTCTTGTCGGGAGGAAGGACACCCGTGCTGATGGCCTGGACAATGTCGGTGGCAAATGCCGTAACCCCGGCCTCGGCAAACCCTGGTTGCAACGCAGCCGCCGACGTGAACTTACCATCCACACTGAACAGCCACCCCAACATGCGATGGAACGCTTCCGGGCCGCCATACTCACCCGCGAGCTCGGCAACGGTGGACCCCCAACAAGCATTTGGGTGCAAGTTCAAATTCTGTTGTGCCGCCCGTTCGTTGCAGTCTTTGCAGAACAAGAAGAGTTTCATCTCTACGGAAATGTCATCTCGCGACTCAAGGATGGTCTCCAATTCGCCGTGCACCCGTTTGCAGTCGGGACATTGAGGATCTGTGAACATCACCAAACGAATTGGTGCGTCTTCTGGTCCAAGACGCCATCGCCCTTGCAATGGGGTGGACCGAACCAACGCATTGGAGACCTCCGCGTCCGACTCGCTTGGCGGCACCGTACTTGCTTCCGGTCGCACCTTGAATTCTGATGCAGGCACCACATCTTCGACTTTCGGTGAAAGGAAAAACTCCGCCAGCAACAAGATCGAGGTGACCCCCGCGAACGTGAGCGTCATGCCCAGCATGACCGCGGGAATTTGCGGCCCCTTGCGTCCACCTTTCACCAGCGCGAGCGCCAAGAACGCGAGGTTCGCACCATGGGCAAGAGCACACCAGCGGCAGAGGTAGCCCTCGACCACCATCACCCCAATCAGGAACAAAGATGCGAAGCCGCCCAAGAGTCCCAGCCACCGCGCTGGCCCCACCAAACGCCCCCGACCAATGGTCCAGCATTGGGCCATTGCGGCAAACCATGCCATCCCCATGTGAGCGGTCGGCCAACCAACCACTGGAAGCGCGGACCAAATACTGTCCTTGGCCCGATCGCAACCGCTTCCTGCCGCTTGGGCAGCGCTGCCACCCAACTCAACGCCGCCACCACAACCCACCACGGGGGCCTCTTGGATGTGAGACCAAGACAACACTGCACACGAGGCAAAAGCCACCAACATGAGGACCATGCCAAGGGCAAGTACCCAGGTGGCCGGTGCATCAGAGCGACGGACGGATTCGTGATTGTTGGGCATGCGCAAGTTCTCCCTAGTTCTTCCATCGGATTCGACGGCCCAACCGCCAAAGTCTTCCTTTGAACTCACATTCTCTTGGGCGATTCCATGCCCAGAAGGTCCAAACCATCTGACAGGACTCTTCGCACCAAATCACACAATCTGAGCCGTGAGGCCTGCACCACGGGTTCTTCGGCCTTCAGGACCGAACACTGCTGGTAGAAACTGGCAAACAAGCCCGCCAACCGGTGCAAATAGCCGCAGAGATGGTGTGGCTCCAGCGAATGTGAGACCTGATGCACCACTTTGGCGTAACCGAGCAACTGGAGTCCCAGATCTTTTTCGGCTGGCTCTTGGGGCTGTAATGAGGCACCGTCGGGCACTCCGCCGGCTCGGTCCAGCAAGGAGCAAATTCTTGCGTGGGCGTACAGCAGATACGGTCCAGTGTCGCCTTCGAACGCCACCATGCGATCCATATCAAAGACGTAATCCTTGCCCGCATCGCTGCTCAGGTCCGCGTATTTGATGGCCGCAATCCCAACCGCACGTCCGATGCGGCCAAGTTCGTCTTCAGAAAGACCATGGGTTGGCGCGGACGGTTCCTGCGAACGCGCGACCACTGCATCGGTACCCCGACGAATGGCCTCCTGAATCAAACTCATCAAACTGGCGTTGGTACCACTTCGGGTTTTCAATGGCTTTCCATCGGCACCGAGGACGGTACCGAAGCCAAGGTGGTTCAGTTCAGCCGACGTGCCATCGGCACAGGTATCCCATCCCAGCATGCGGGACGCTTCGAAGACATCACGGAAATGATCCCGCTGACGAATATCCACGATGTACAGAATGCGGTCGGCGTTGAGATCATGGGTGCGATGACGAATGGCGGCCAAGTCGGTGGTGG
>CALDQF010000392.1 GCA_937911845.1 uncultured Phycisphaera sp.
ATGACCGTCCGGCCCGTCCCGCTTCGAGGCGATGCAAGAACACGATCTCTTCACCCCATTCGCGCACCAGAACGTGCAAGTTCTTGACTCCGCTTCGGGTGTCGGCCAAATCAGTCAATTCGTGGTAATGGGTGGCGAACAAAGTCCGCGCGCCCAAGTCGGCCAAGTGTTCGGCGATCGACCAAGCAAGGGCCAAACCATCAAGGGTGCTGGTGCCGCGGCCGATCTCATCCAATACAACCAACGAGTGCGGCGTGGCGGCGTGCAGGATGGAAGCCGTTTCGGTCATTTCCACCATGAACGTAGAGCGACCTGCGTGCAATTCGTCACTGGCGCCTATTCGAGTCAGGATGCGGTCGCATCGGCCAATGGTGGCCGAGGTGGCGGGAACATACGCGCCAGCATGGGCCAGAAGGGTGAGCAGGGCGGCGGTTCGAATGGCCGTGCTTTTGCCCGCCATGTTTGGCCCCGTGACCAACGCCAAACCGGGCTCACTTCCGCCGAGTTTGACATCGATGGGAACAAATTCAGCCCCCAGCAGTCGATCTAACACTGGATGGCGTGCGCCCACCAGATCGCACTCCGGAGATTCAATCATGTTCGGTCGGATCGAACCATCCCGTCGGGCCGTGGCGGCGAACATGGTGTCAACATCGACCTCTGCGATCAGCGCGGCCGCCGCATTCAAGTGATTCGCTACCGCGTTCACTTGCAGAATGCACTGGTCAAACAGTTCTTGTTCCCGTTTGATGGCTCGTTCGCCGGCGGTGAGGACTTTTTCTTCCCAAGCCTTGAGTTCTTCGGTGATGTAGCGCTCGCTGTTGCGAAGTGTTTGCTTACGCACCCAGTGCGAAGGCACCTTCTCACGGTGCGTGTTGGTGACTTCGATGCCGTACCCAAACACACGGTTGAACATCACCCGTAATGAAGGGATGTCGTATTGCTCTGAGAGTTCTTGTTGGTACTTGGTTAGCCAGACGCCGGCATCCCGTTCGAGGGTGCGTGCTTCATCCAGTTCTTCGTCGACGCCATCGCGAAACAGTCCGCCTTCTCTGAGGTGCTGCGGGGGCTCGTCGACGAAGGACTCTGCAAATTGTTCGCGGAGTGCTTGCAGCTGTGCAATCGCTGCGGCAAGGGCTTTGGCCACTTCCACAAACCCCTTTTGGGGCAGAGCGATCGTGGAAGCCGCCTGCAGGGTGTGTCCGAGGGCAGCTAGATCACGCGGTGTGGCCCGACCCAACCCGGATCGAGCAGCAATTCGAGGCAGATCTGAAATGTTCCCCATCTGCTGGCGCAGACCGGAAAGGTCAAACGCTGGGTCCAGCAACGATTCCACCCGGTTGTGGGCGTTGTTGATGTCGGACAAATTTCCGTACGGGCGGCAGCAGCGATCACGCAAGGCCCGCCGGCCCATGGGGCTGCGGGGGCGTTCGAAGGTGGACAAGAGTGAGCCTTCGGCGGACCCGGCCCGGTTGGTTCGCTCAATTTCCAGGGCCGCCAACGCCACTGCATCCAACCGGAGTCGCCCGTGCGAGGTGATGATTTGAGGGGGACGCAAGTGACCAAGCTTGGCGGAGCGGTCACCGGCCGACTCGGGATCTTGCGTGCTTTGAATGGCCCGCAACAATCCTCCAGCGGCGGCGATGGCCGCATCTTCCGTGAGGCCAAATCCTGCCAGATCGGTGATACCGAACTGCCGTTCCAGGAGCCGCCGGGCTTCATCCACCCCGCAGGTCCACGCCGGGACCGTTCCGGGATGGATCCCCAACAGTCGCAAGGCCGAGACTTCGGGATCCTCATTAGGAGCAATCGGAAGCAGCAACTCTTGGACCCCCAAGCGTCGAGCCACGGCTGGGGTTTCCTCAGATTGACATGGGTGAAGCTCAAAGCGTCCGGTCGAGACGTCCGCAACGGCGAGATAGGCTCCAGAGTGCAGGCCAAGAAGGTTGTCTTTTCCCGCATCAAGAAGGGCCTCATCGGTGACGGTTCCTGGAGTCAGGATTCGGGTCACGCCACGTTTGACCACGCCTTTGGCTTCCTTGGGGTTTTCAAGTTGGTCGACCACCGCACATCGCCAGCCCTCTTCGAGCATGGTCGCCAGATATCCCTCGAGAGCGTGGTAAGGAATCCCGGCCATGGGGACGCCTTCGGACCGTTGGGTCAGGGTGATTCCTAGAACTCGGTGTGTGATTTCGGCGTCGTCGTGGAAGAGTTCATAGAAATCTCCCATACGGAAGAAGAGGATGCACTCGGGGTGTTGAGATTTGATTTCAAACCATTGCTGCATGGCCGGGGTTTGCTTGCCCGCCGCGGCCGCAGCTTGTGCTTCCGAAACGGGAATCGGTCCGGCGGTCGGATCAAGGGTGATTTCCACCGGTGGGGGTGCAGATGTTGTGGCTTGTCTTTCGATGGCAGAATCCTACGAAAAAGGGAACCATCGGTTGGTCGTCCCCAGTGACGTCTGGTTGATGCTTGGTGGATTCACGTGCGGGGTTTTCGTCCCAAATCTCTCTTCCGACCGGGGCACCACCCATCACAGGGCAGGAGCCCAAATTGGACGGCCGCGGCCTTTGTTGCGCGGATGCTCTCTCCCATGTGGGTAGAATCCCCCCTTATGCCTGATTCACCTATCAAAGTCGAAAAAGTACTTGCGGAATTGAACCGACTCCGAACCGATCTGGACAAGGATCCAACCGATCCGGAGTGGTTCGCCCTGCATCACGCGTTCTGTTTCGTTTCGTACAAAATTGGTGAATTCCAAGCCTATTTGGACGAGACGGTTAAGCCTGGCGAGCACCCGAAGGATTAAGGCATGAGCGACGCACCCTCCCCCAAAAAGAGAAAGTGGAAAGACACACTCCACCTGCCCAAGACAGACTTCGCCATGCGGGCTGGTCTTGCCACCAAAGAGCCAACGTCGGTGGCCCGATGGGCCGAGATCAATCTCGCCGAAAAACTGCGCGAGGCTCGTTCGGCCGCGGAGCCATTTGTGTTCCACGATGGTCCTCCCTTCGCCAACGGCAACTTGCACTTGGGGCACCTGCTCAACAAGGTGTTGAAGGATTTTGTGGTGCGCTCTCGTTTGATGCAGGGGCACCAAGTGACCTTCGTGCCAGGGTGGGATTGCCATGGTTTGCCTATCGAGCACAAGGTGATGACCAACTTGGTGGAAGCGGGCCGCGGTGAAGCATTGGCCGCGATGGGGGAGGACGAGCGTCGACTGTTGGTTCGAAAAGAATGCCAAGCGTTCGCCAAGAAGTTCGTGGAGATCCAGTCCGGCCAAATGGCCCGACTTTTGACCCACGCCGAATACGACGCGCCGTACCTCACCATGGACCCGTCGTACGAAAAAGTTGTTCTGGAAGGCTTCGCCGATTTGGTGGACCAAGGTTTGGTGACCCGTCGGCACAAACCAGTGCACTGGTCCATCGCCAACGAGACGGCATTGGCTGAAGCCGAACTTGAATACCAAGATCGGGAAGATTTGTCCGTCTATGTCGACTTTGTGGCGTGCGATGCTGACGCGGTTGCTGCTGCATTTCAATGCGAATTGGAGCAAAAGCCTTCGTTCACCATATGGACCACCACACCGTGGACCTTACCGGCGAACTTGGCCATCGCGGTGCACGAACGCTTCCGCTACGCCTTGTGCCAGATGGACGGCAACCTTGCGATTTTGGCTTCGGATCTGGCGGCCAAGGTCGCCGAGAAAGCCGGCGTCTCCTGTGAGATCCTTGCGGAGTGCGATGGTTCGGCCTTGGTTGGCTTGACGTATGAGCACCCGTTCTGCGATCGCCATGGACGCGTGGTGACCGCGGACTACGTCACGCTGGAAGACGGCACTGGTCTGGTGCACACGGCTCCAGGGCATGGTGCCGAGGATTACCAGACTGGTTTGCGTGAAGGTCTCGACGCCTATTGCCCGGTACTTGGTGATGGCACCTACGACGACACCGTTCCGCAGTGGTTGGTCGGGATGTCGATTTGGGATGCCAACGAAAACGTGACCGAACACCTGCGTGAACAAGGCCACTTGTTGCACGCCGAGCGTTTTATGCACTCGTATCCTCACGATTGGCGGAGCAAAACCCCGGTGATCTTCCGCGCGACAGAACAGTGGTTTGTCGGGGTGGATGAGCCCACCAAGCGTGACGAAAAGTCATTGCGCCAGCTGGCCCTCGATTCTATTGATGGCATCCAATTCTTTCCCGAGTGGGGACGCAACCGCTTCCGCGGCATGTTGGAAAGCCGTCCGGATTGGTGCTTGTCACGGCAACGGGCGTGGGGGCTGCCGATCCCCGCCTTCCGCGACGCCAATGGTGCGGTTCTGATGACCGGTGCCTCGGTGCGAGCCGTTTCGGCCGTCTTTGGGGAAAAGGGTTCCGACGCTTGGTTTGCCTGCACTCCAGAAGAATTGTTGGCCGGCTGGGACGCTTCAAGCGATCCGGAGGCGCCCGCCGATCTTGACGTGGCCACCCTTGAGAAAACCTACGACATCTTCGACGTCTGGATGGAATCTGGTTCTTCCTGGAACGCGGTCATGCGGGCTCGGGGCATCGGGTACCCCATTGATTTGTACCTCGAAGGGTCTGACCAACACCGGGGCTGGTTCCAGCTTTCGTTGTTGCCCGCACTGGGTGTCACCGGCGTAGCGCCGTACAAAGCCATCCTGACCCACGGCTTCATGGTCGACAAAGACGGTCGCAAGATGAGCAAGTCGGGAGGCAACGCCCTCGCGGTCGAGGGACTGGTCGAGGAGTTTGGTGCGGACGTCTGCCGCTGGTGGGTCCTGTCGCTGCCCTTCGAGAACGACATCAAGGTCGACCTCTCGTTCTTTGACGTGGCCGGGGAGTCTTATCGCAAGATCCGAAACACCATTCGGTTCTTGATTGGCAACCTCCACGGCATGACCTCGGCCGAAGCATCGGCCTTGGGTGACCCGCCATCCACCTCCATTGATGCTTGGCTTCTGGGCGAGACCGCCATGCTTCGCGAACGGGTGGAAGCGGCGTGGTCGGAATATGCTTTCCGCCGCGCCCATCAGCTGTTGTATGACTTCTGCAACGACACGGTTTCAGCGGTGCACGCGGTGGCGGTCAAAGATCGTCTGTACTGCGATGCCGCGGACTCGCCGCGACGGCAAGCCACCCGATCCACGATGCGCCGTGTGGTGGATGTTCTTTTGCGGCTGCTTGCCCCCATGTTGCCTCACACCACCGACGAAGCGTGGCGAACTTTGGAAGGTGAGGACGCTTGCTTGGCGATGGAAGCCATGCCGAGCCCGTTCTCGGTCGAAGTGCATTCGGAATGGTCAAAAGTCATGGACCTTCGGAACGACGTGCTAACAGCCTTAGAGCAAGCCAAAGAACACGGTGTTGAGAACGCCATGGACGCGGGTGTCATCTTGCCCGATCCAGATGGCTCGCTTGCCCCCTTTGCCGATGAATTGGCCGATCTCTTCGGCGTCAGTCGGTGTGCGTTGTCCACGGAAGGCTCGATCGAGATCCAAGATCTGCGTGAAGAGCCTCGTTGTGACCGAAGTCGCAAGCGTGATGGCACAGTTCGGGAACGCGAGGAGGGCGTATTCCTCAGCGACCGAGACGCGGCTGCGGTTGGTCTTTGAACACGGAGTTGTAGGGGGCCTTCAGCTGACGGGGGAGCCGGCTTTGACAGGCTTGTCCGGCCGCAGAACCACCACATCTCGTTCCGTAGGCTTGCCGTCTTCGTCGACATCGTGGATGTCGCTGCCGGCCAAGATCATGCCTTGGGAGATCTCGCCCCGAATGGTTCGAGGTTCCAGGTTCGCGATGAAGAGCACTTGGGTGCCCACCAGTGATTCGGGCTCGTAGAACGCCTTGATTCCCGCACAGACTTGACGCCCGGCCTCGGTGCCGTCATCCAACTGGATTCGAAGCAATTTGTCGGCGTTGGGGTGAAGTTCGCAGGCTTTGATGGTGCCAACACGAAGCTCGAGCTTCAGAAATTCATCGAAAGCAATGGTGGGTTTGGGCTCGCTGGGGGAGGGCATGCTTGGTCCTTTTGATCAACCTGCGGTGGCGGAGGCCGACGACTCGGTGCCATCGGCGTCCGTGCTTTCGAGGGTGTCTTCGGAATCTTCGAGTCCCAGACGTTGGAAGTTCATCCGCTCGGACAGAGCTTCGAAGGAGAAGGCTTCAATCAATGCCTCGTTGTCAGCGCTGAAGTTCTCACCCAAAATGGTGCTCTCGAGGCTCGAGGTATTCGACAGCCGGGTCAACACTTCTTGGTCGAGGGGCGTGGGGAACTGAATTTCCGCGACCACAATGGCCAAGGCGGTGTCCACCGCTTCGATCACCAAACGGTCGTCCAAAGGCACGGCCGCAAAAGCAGTCTCATCAAGCGGCAAAGTGTTGGCCACTTCGGCAATCTTTTTGAGGACGTCATCGTTGGTGCCAACCACTGGCAGTGGTGTCGCACCTCGGAAGCCGGCCGGCAGTGAATTGCCTTGCTGAAGCATCATGCTCATGAGGTTTGGATCGCCGGGACGAACGGTGCGGGAACGTTCGAGTTCATCACCGAGGGCCAGTGCGGTGGCCAACATGCCGTCGGCCAGAATTTGCGAACGCAGGGCTTCGAGCTCTGCCACGCGTGATTCGTAGTCGGCGAGTCGCTTGAGATCATCAACGACGGTCTCTCGGCCAATTTCTTCCAAACGCTCGGCGGCTCGCTTTCCATCGGCTTGTGTGGGCAGCATCACCACCAATCCACCTTCCGGATCGCGGAAGACGGGGGAGTGCATTTGCGACTGTGCGGGCAGGGTCACGGGGCTCAGCTCAAAGTCGCGGAGTCCATTGAGATAATCTCGGGTGGTCTTGGGCTGCCCAAATGCGGGTGTCGTGGCCGCGATGGGGAATCCGGGAAGGTCACCGTAGTCCAACACGGCTTGGAGCTGTGCAGATTCCACTTCGGGAGCATCAACCGAAATTTCTTGGGCGACCAGTCCGGCCAAGTCCGACAAACTGGGCCGAGTCTGGGACCAATTTTCAGGCAACTTGAAGGCGCCTTCTGGGGTGGTCTTGAGATCTCGTCGTGCTTCCAACAAGGTGGAGGACAGGCGTCGGTCCACTCGGTCGAACAGCGCGTCAGTTTCGATGGCCAGAAGGTCATCAATAACCACTTCCGGAACCTCAATAGAGGCGTCGTACGCAGGGAAGACACGACCCCGAGGGTTGGTCTTCCAGTGCTTCAGGATCGCAATGGTGTCCATGGCTTCCGAACCACGAGCTGCGTCTTCGATGACATTGGCCGGCAGGGTGAACCAGTCCACGGCCACGCGATCCGGCAGACGGTAGCCAAAGGCTTGCTCAGGATCGCTTGGTTCCACGTCTCGATACGTATCGAAGTGGGTCGCAATGGC
>CALDQF010000393.1 GCA_937911845.1 uncultured Phycisphaera sp.
CGGCCAAGGGACGATTGACAACGTGATGCCCCCGCGCTTGGCAAAGGATTTCAGGGCTCGCGGCCACCAGCATGACCCTTCCACCTTGAAGGTAGCCCATGTAGGGACTTGGGTTGGTGATGCGGAGTGCTCGGTAGATCTCAAATGGATCCACATCGGTTTTCAGTTCCACGGCACGGGACAAGACAATTTGGAAAGCGTCACCAGCTGAGATGTACTCTTGGGCGGTTCCAACGGCAGCCTCGAAAGCCTCACGCGGAAATGCCCCGCCTTCGCAAATTTCTGGGCGACGTCCAAGGTCATTGGGGACCCGCCCCCCTGGTATCGAAGTGACTTGCCGTCGAATGGCGGACTCAATCCTATCGAGCGCTGCTTGTGCGTCTGCATCGCTTTCATCAAGATGGGCGACGTGCTGCAGATGGACCACTTTCCGGACATGATCAAAAGCAACCGTGTCGAGGTACAAACCAAAAGCCAAGCCGAGCTGATCCGGGTTCGGTTGAATGGCGGTGGGTTCTGACCATGCGGCAGCCTCGTATGCCGTCCAGCCAACCCATCCCCCACGAAACGGGGGATCGTCTGGGCTATTCGAGTTCAATAGGTGAAAGGACGCCTCACGCAGTCGACTCCAAGGCGGAGGCTGGCTCAAGTGGGCTTCCACAAGCTGCTGAGGGTTCGCCCCAAGATAGCTCCAGCGACCCATGACACCGCCAACCTCGACCGACTCCAAGAGAAATGAAGGAGCGTCCCGATCGTCCGCCGAAACGAGACGCCGATACGCCAAGATCGGGGTCAAATCGTCAGATGGGATCGTTCGGGAAACCAGGCGGGCTTTGGGTGGCTGGTCGGTCATGGTGGGAAGAATCTATAGGATTCATCTCGATGAAGAATGGTCCTCAGATGCCAATTGTGCTCGGAATTGACCCGGGTTCTCAAAGATCCGGGTATGCCGTTCTGTCCATTGAAAAAGATCGTCCCAAGATTGAAGAAGTGGGCGTTGTTGATTTGACGTCCAAACTAGATTTAGAGGATCGTCTGCTTGAGCTGGCGAATGAGATCTCCGCCATCATCAAAGAGCACAAGCCAACCGTGGCCGCTCTTGAAGGGGTCTTCAGCCACGTTAAGTTTCCAAGATCAGCTTTGGTGCTTGGACACGCACGGGGCGTGTGTCTTGTTGAATGCCGCCGGGAAGGCCTCCCTATTTCGACCGTAGCGCCAGCAGAGATGAAGCGGGTGATAGCTGGATCAGGACGAGCCACCAAAGCCCAAGTGCAGCGGGCCGTGGCAGCTTGGTGCGGCCTGCAGAAGCCACCGGAGCCCAACGACGCTGCGGACGCTCTTGGCATGGAACTTTTTCAATTGAGGAAGGTTACCCCTCACCTTCGTGGCACACCGTAAAGAAGAGCACAACTTCCGTTCCTGGTGGTGGCAATAGTGTTGCGTTTGGACGGAACACCGCTCGGTGGTGGTCAATCGATGCACTCCGAGGTTCTGAATATCCGATGACTTCGTCTCCGAACGTCACCAAGCCGACCACTGAGCCTTCGTCATCAGCCAGATATCTCGTCTCGCCTTGCCATTCGACGACTTTGCTTCCTCCAAACACAAAGTCGCCCTGAAGTCTGTCCCCGGTGCGGTCGTCAACAATGAGTTCTTGAAGTTGATGAACGCGGCCATCATGATTCATGGCAATATTGAGAACCGTGCCCACAGGCGGCTTGGCCAACTCATTTCCATGCGATGGGATACCGGGAGCGCCTGTCACCGCTCCCACCACCAGCAAAGCCGCGTGCAATTCGGAAGGTGCAGCAAGAATGGCAAAGACACTCTCGTGCGTTCGTGTTTCTGGTGTGCATACGGCTTGCTCGAGCCATCCCGAACGCAGAAGTGAGACTGCGGGAACACGAACTTGTGACTGGCTACGCGAAATTTGAATCCCATTGGGCCAAAGAATGGGCTCGGCGAGTGGAGCAGGTGATTGACAACCCATCAGAAAAAGAGGCAAGACATTGGGGAACATGAGGGACTTCACGGCCCAGCGACCCTATCGTATTTCTGTGGTTGAATTGACACGAATCGTTCGCTTTCACCTTGACGGCAGCCCATCGCCTTTCGGAAGCAATGGGCACGCAGGTCGTCCGGCACTTTCACGGATCGCGCCAATGGTCGAAGTGCACATCACACTCCGCGGGGAGCCTGACCCCACAACCCACTACGTGCTCGACATCAAAAGGTTTGACCGATGGGCAAACAAACACATTTTTCCATCGCTCAGCATGCTGCCACACAGCTCCAATTTCGAAAAGATTCTTCGAGACGCATTTCAAAACACGATGGATCTGCAGCACGAACTGATCTCCATCAAGCTTCAGTTGTCCCCGTACGCCACTCTTACTTTGGAACAACCCATGACCCAAGAGCCTCCCACTTTGACCTTTTCGCAAACTTACGATTTTGCCGCGGCCCACTACCTGTGGGCCCACAATGCTGACGACGCAAAAAATCGTGATATTTACGGGAAGTGTTCGGGAATCCATGGCCACAACTATCAAGTTGAAGTGGTCGTAGAACCCCAGTCCAATGATCCCATCCCTGCCGACAAACTCGACCTTTTGGTTGCCGAGCATCTTTTGGAGGCATGGGACCACCGGGTTCTTAACGATCTGGACGATTTTCAAGATGTGCCCCCAAGTGTCGAAAGAATCGCTGAGAAAGCTGCAGAACGTCTTCTTGCCCCACTTGCGGCATCCGACCTCACGCTACGAGAAGTCTCCGTAAGTGAGACAGAACGCACTCGAGCCCGGGTTCGTCTTGGGTAAGATGACCCATCGGCCATTTGGGAGATCCAGACATGCGTTGTTTTCAAACCGTACTCATTACCCTTTTCGCCACTCTGCAAGCCAAAGGGGCGGAATCTGAATCTGAATTAATGGACGCTTTTGCGCAGTGTCGCGGAAGTCTGACCAATTTGAGGTCCATGAACGACTCCGATCGCACGGCCATCAGCAATCTCCGGTCCAAATTTGATGCCTCCAGCGGGCTCA
>CALDQF010000394.1 GCA_937911845.1 uncultured Phycisphaera sp.
TGTCGTTTGGGGGCACCAAGAATGGACTGGCTTTCGGAGAAGCCGTGGTTTTCTTTCCTCAGGGCGATGGCGAGGCCGCGCGCCGGGGGGCTTCGCGATTTCCATATTTGCGGAAATCGACGGGGCACCTGTTGAGCAAGCACCGTGTCGTGACCTCGATGTTTGAAGCGACACTGCGAGACGGATCTTGGTTGAAGCACGCCGCCCATGCCAACGCTATGGCCACCCGTCTGGCCGACGGCTTGACCGATCAAGGTTTGTCACCAGTGCACCCGGTGGAAGCCAACGGCGTGTTTGTGTGTCCTCCACATGACCTGCGTGATTGGATGTTGGCCCGGACCGGCTTTTATCCATTTGGTGACGCCCGGGAGGCCATGCACCGCTTGATGTGCTCTTTTGATACCACCACCGAGGATGTCGATGGATTCCTTAAGCACGTCGCGTCATTCTCGGACGGTGCCGAAGAAAAGTAAAATTCGTCACACGTCGACGAAACCTCCTCATTGATTTATCCGACACAGGTACCAGCCGCGGTTCCCATGGCCGCACTGGAGTGATTCGTGATGAGCGATTTTCAGGAACAAAAAGAAGTTTTGACCACCGGTGAAGTTGCCAAGATCTGCAATGTCGCCGCACGAACGGTGAGCAAATGGTTCGACAAGGGTGACATCGAGGGATACCGAATCCCCGGTTCCAAAGACCGGCGGATCCCGAAGGGCAGCCTGATCAAATTCATGAAGCATCACGGCATCCCGCTGGATGGTCTGATGACCGGAACCACCCGGGTATTGGTCGTCGAAAGCGATGTGGCCACCCGTGACACCTTGCTCAAGGTGCTGGGCGACAACACTGGCTACGAGCTGCGTGGGTGCGAAAACACGTTTGTTGCGGGCATCGAGTGTGAACGCTTCGCTCCCCATGTTGTTCTCTTGGATACCTCCCTGCCTGGTGGAGCTGAGATTGTTCAGGCCATGCAAGCCAACGATGACCGGACGACTGACTTCATTGCGGTCTGCGGTCGCACCGCCGATCCCCGCAACGAGACGTATCTCCGCAAGGGCTACGCCGGTTGCATTCGGAAGCCGTTCACCGTTCGTCAGGTGATCGATGCCATCGAAGATTGCACTTCCATCATCAACTGACTTTCCCGTCCAACCCCCCTTCGCACCGACCGCTCTTTCAAGGAGCGGTCGGTGTTGTTTTGGGGTGAGACCGGGCTAGTATTCTGCTTCTTGAAGATCCTCTTTGGCCATCCTGATCCGCTTGTGGGCGATCTCACTGGGAATCGCGAAAGCATTTTGCGTTTGCACGACGAAGCCCGGGCTATGGGAGCGTCCTTGCTGGTGGTGCCAGAAATGGCCATCACGGGGTATGCCCCGCGAGATCTGTTGTTGCGTGATGGATTTGTGGCGGCCGCCGAAGCATCACTGGCCCAATTGGCCTCAGTTACGTTGGACGGTCCCCCAATCTTGGTAGGCACCCCGCGGGCGGTTCCGGGGCCCCGAGGCCTGCGCAACGCGGTCGCGTTGCTGCGAAGGGGTGTGATTGAATCGTTCCACGACAAGTGGTTGTTGCCCGGCTATGACGTCTTCGATGAGGACCGTTGGTTTGATTCCGGTGAGGAAGTTCTGCATTTCGATCTTGAAGGCAAAGCAGTTGCGGTCTTGTGTTGTGAAGATCTATGG
>CALDQF010000395.1 GCA_937911845.1 uncultured Phycisphaera sp.
GTTTCTGAACTTCAAACCGAACGAGATGAAGCGGCTGCTGACATCCCGAAAGACGTGCTCGATTTGTACAACACGCTGTGTAAGCAGCACGACGGTGAAGCAACCGCACATGTTGAAATCGAGAGCTTTCGGCACAAAGAGTTCTCCTGCAGCGCTTGCAGCATGCAAATCCCCTTTGCCATCGTGTCCAAACTATACGCCGGTCTTGGCCAAGTTCAGCAGTGCACCAACTGTCCCTGCATCATGCTTCTTGGGGAAGATGTTCGAAATGAACTGGACAAAGATTCCAAAAAGAATGTCAAACGTCGCGAGAAGGCGGCCCGAGAAGCCTGACCACCCCAGCGGACGTGCCCTGTCGGCTAGAACAAATCTGATTCACCAGCTGGAGGGGAACGATTCGCCTCGGCCCGGGCGGCTTCCATCAAATCGCTGATGGTGGCATGGTCTTCATAGACGCTGACAAATCGGACGTACACAACTTGGTCAAGTTCCCTCAGCCCTTCGGCCACGCGGCGTCCAACTTCAGAGGACTCAACTTCGCTCTGGAATTCCTCTTCGACGGCGCGGACGACTCGCTCGACCAATTCCTGTCGAGCGACTTCAGGGACCGGCCTCTTCCCGCAGGCAATGTCGATGCCCTGCAAGATCTTGCTTGGGTCAAAAGCCTCGCGGGAACCAGATCGTTTCACCACACGCAACGTACGTGCCCGCTCGGTTCGTTCCATGGTTGACCATTTGTGGCCACAGCTCACGCATTTGCGACGACGTTTGATCGCCGACCCCTTATCCGCTTTTCGGGAGTCAAACACTTCGCTCTTGGCACCACATCGAGGACAGTCCACGACACTATTCGACGCGGAGATGAGCCCAACGTCAAGTGTTCCCCCGTACGATGTGGATCTATGCCTATTCTGACGCTTCCAGATGGTTCTACCCGCTCTTTCGACGGCCCCGTGACTGGGGCCAACTTGGCCGCCGACATCGGGGCCGGGCTGGCCAAAGCAGCCCTAGCCATCACCGTCGATGGTGAATCCCGAGATCTGGAGTACCTGATCGAAACCGATGCCGCCGTGAGCATCCTGACCGAGCCTCGCAAAAATGCCGAGCCCGATTCAGCAGCCCTCGAACTGCTACGTCACTCCACAGCGCACGTGATGGCAGAAGCCATCCAACGCGTGGTCCCCGAAGCGCAACTGGTGTATGGCCCCCCGCTGGCCGATGGCTTCTATTACGACATCGCGTTCCCTGAAGAACGTCCCCTCCGAGAAGGTGACTTCGAAGCGATTGAAGCAGAGATGGCCAAGATCGTCGCGGAGGACCGTCCGTTCACCCGCTACGAACTAAGCCAAGGTGACGGCTTGGAGAAGCTCCAATCAGAGGGAAGCAAATTCAAAATCGACAACGCACAACGGGCTCTTGCTGCCGGATCATCAAGCCTCTCTTGGTACGCCACCGGAACCCCAGGAGAACACTGGGAAGATCTTTGCCGCGGGCCCCACTTGCCATCAACCGGACGAATCGGGGCCTTCAAAATTATGTCCTTGGCCAGCAGCTACTGGCATGGAGATGCTGACTCGGATCGACTGACTCGAGTCTATGGGACATCTTTTTTCCGCAAAGAGCAACTTCAGACATACTTGGATACCAAAGAAGAGGCCAAGGCACGCGACCACCGAGTGTTGGGGAAAAAGTTAGGCCTGTTCCACCTCGATGAAACTGTGGGCAGCGGGCTGGTCTTGTGGACCCCGAACGGAGCCACCCTTCGCCAATGTTTGCAAGATTTCATCACCGAAGAACTCGACCAACAGGGATACCGGCAAGTCTTTACCCCGCATATCGGTAAACTTGACTTGTACCGCACATCTGGGCATTTCCCGTACTACCGAGAGAGTCAATTCCCGCCAATCTTGGACAATGAGCTGATGGGCGATTTGGCCAAAAGCAGCAGCAATGGTGCTGACTTTTCCGATCGTTTGGAATCTGGAGAGATCGATGGCTTTCTGCTAAAGCCCATGAACTGCCCTCACCACATTCAAATCTACGCGTGTGAACCCCGTTCCTATCGTGACCTCCCGGTGCGACTTGCGGAATTCGGGACCGTGTATCGCTGGGAACAATCTGGCGAAATTGGCGGTTTGACCAGAGTTCGTGGATTCACCCAAGACGACGGGCACTGCTTCTGCACCGAAGAACAGGTCCCCCAAGAATTGCAGGGCTGTTTGTCACTGGTCCGAACAATCTTTGAAGCTTTGGGCATGACAGACTTCCGGGTACGAGTGGGACTTCGTGACGCCGACTCTTCGAAATACGTCGGAGAATCTGATCGTTGGGACCGCGCTGAACAAGCCTGCCGCGATGCAGCCGCAACCCTTGGCGTGCCCTTCACTGAAGAAGCTGGCGAGGCTGCGTTCTACGGTCCCAAGATTGACTTTGTGGTCCGGGATGTCATTGGCCGAGAATGGCAGCTTGGAACAGTGCAAGTGGATTACAGCTTGCCCGAACGATTCGATCTCTCCTACATCGGCGCCGACAACAAACCTCACCGCCCGGTGATGATCCATCGAGCTCCGTTCGGCTCAATGGAACGATTCTGTGGCTTGTTGATCGAACACTTTGCCGGTGCGTTCCCAACATGGCTCGCTCCGGAACAAGTTCGAGTCCTTCCCATCAGCGACAAGAGTGCCGATTACGCCGGACGTGTCCATGCAGATTTGCGTGGATTAAGGCTGAGATCTCGGCTGGATGATTCTGCCGATCGGGTGCAAAACAGAATCCGTCTGGCCGCCGAGGACCGCATTCCTTGGATGTTGGTGGTTGGGCCCCGAGATGAGGAAAACGACACGGTCAGCGTCCGGATGCGGGGCATCCCCAAAGACCTTGGGTGTGTTCCACGCGAGCAGTTCGTCCGAGCCTTGCACGAGGAATCCACAACCAGGGGCCACCATTCAGTCGCCGCCCAATTCTTCCCCGAGGCGACTGAAGAATCATCTTGAATCTTGCCGAGCCTCTGTTCCGAGGGTAAGGTTTCCCCGATCAGGCGTGCGGTCACGCCTGAATCCTTTTGCTCCCTATTGAGGTATTCACCATCGCACGCCGACTAGTCCGTGGCCCCCATCAACCTGCCAACCGTGGCCCTCGTATGAACGATCAAATTCGGAAGAATCCGATTCGGTTGATCGATGAGCAGGAACAAATGGTCGGTGTGATTGACACCGCGGAGGCATTGGACCGAGCTCGCGAGTTGGGGCTCGATTTGGTTGAGGTTGCTCCCGACGCTGATCCACCCGTTTGTCGAATTTTGGATTACGGCAAGTTCCGTTACGAACAATCCAAAAAGGAACGAGCCAACAAGAAGAATTCAAAGACCCTTGAACTCAAGAGCATCCGCTTGGGGCGATCTCTCAAAATTGGCCAGAACGACATCGAGATTCGAATCCGTCAAACCCAGAAGTTCTTGCTCTTGGGGCACAAAGTGCAAATTGTGCAACGCTTCCGAGGCCGTGAGGTCACACTGACCGACCGAGGTATGGAGCGGCTGGCTGACATTGCGGATCGACTCGCCCCATTGTCCAAAGTCGAAGCTCCACCTCGACGCAACGGCAGGGAACTCGCCATGGTCTTGGCACCCGACAAAGTCAAGATTGAAAAATGGAAAGCGGAAAATGCCGAGTTGGCCAAGGCTGCAGAAGAGGCCCCTGAGATTGAAGAAGATCTGAACGAAGTCGAAGAAGACGAGGCCACTGACTCAGACTGAATCAGTCACTTTGGGTCAGAGCTTTACGAACGATCCCTTTTTTCTCTTCCCAAAACCAGCATTTCAGCCGCCCGGACAAATCCAGAGCCTCATACCTTGGTTGATTCCCAAGCACGGCTACGGAACCGCAACGCAAACAGCACGGATCGAAGGGTCAGTTCCCCCATCAGGGCCCACCACACGCCAGCAATGCCCCACTCCAATTTGACTCCGAGCCACCAAGCCAATGGCAATCGGACCAGATAACTGCACCCCGTAGTTATAAACAAACACCAACGGGTATCGCCTACCCCCCGCAATGCCTGGCGCAGGACCATAGTGATGGCGAAGGGAATCTGAAAGACCCCAGCGATGAACAGCAGACGTGGGACTTCTTCCAAGTGAAGAGGGTTGTTGGAAACCAACCTCGTTAGAGGCAGGCCAATCGTCATGAACAGGATGCCAAAGGCGCCCATGGCTGCCGAGGTGATCCACACACACAGCCAGACGGCCCGGCGTGCCTGGGCGGGATCATTGGCACCGAGATACTGACCCGCCAAGGTGCCCGCCGCAGTGCCAATCGCAAATCCCGGCAGGAAGGAAAATGCTTCCCATTGCACGGCCACAATATGCACGCCCTGCAAGCCTTCTTCCAGACCTCGGCGCTGCCCAATGGTGGCGATGAATTGAAGAATAAAAATATTCACCGACCACATCGAGATACCTTCAGCGAACGACGGCAAACCAATCTTCACAAAGCGTCGCAGCATGCCTCGATGTTCATCGCCTATACGCCGCGGAAATTGAAGGTCGGTCGTCCCACGCAAGGCGATAATGACCATCAAAATGGCACCGCAGTAGTGAGCCACTGCAGTCCCCCAAGCGATGCCATCCACACCAAGACCACCCCAGTCTGGGTGTGCCAATCCTGCTGAAACCACGGCGTTCACAATATTGAGCACAATCGCCGCCAGGGCCGGGCGCAAGGTCTCTCCAGCCCCTTGCAAACTCATCGAGGTGACCATGAACAGGCCCGCTGCCGGCATCGACAGCGCAACAATCCCGATGTACTGACGGTAAAAGGAATCCGCACTCGGCGACAATTCCATAAAACGGCTGATGGGGTCCGCCCCCAACCAGAGAATGGAGCCAACCACTGCGCCCCAGACCAAACTGAATTCCATGGATCTTCGCAAGGCAACCCCGGCCTCATCGGCCCGGCCCGCCCCCATCGACCTTGCGATAATGGCCGATCCTCCCACACCCAAAGCCGCCATAGCGATACCAATAAACCATCCGACGAAAGATCCAATTCCGATGGCATCGAGAGCCGCAAGAACCTGATCCTCAGGCAAGCGTCCCGCGAGCATCTTGTCCACCATGCCAACCATGGCTTGCAAGAACTGCTGTAAGAGCACCGGCAAGGCGACCACTCGGATCGCACCGAATGTCGATAAACCCGCGAGTTTGCCACTGCGAATTCCCGACTTCACCGGGTGGCTCCAATCCGTACCAGGGTCCGAGCTCGGGGTTGTTGCCACCATTGGCCCACTTCATCAAGAGCCAAGACCCGTTCGGCGAGTCCGTCTGCGCGAAGCGTTCCTTTGACGAGCGCGTCCAATCCAGAACGAACTGGCGAAGCTGCGGAAGGCAACACGGTCAATTGCTGTCGAAAGAGGCTTGAGAAGTCAGCAGAGATCTGCGGCGAACGCGCCAAAACCAACCGACCCCGCGGCCGCAACAATTGCAAGAGATTGGGGACATCCAACGCACCATCAAGCAAGACCAGCAGATCTTGATCACCGTGCTGACCGACCTCCGACAAAAGACGCGTTCTGATGCCCCGCCGTTCTGCCTCTTGCAGGGTGGATTCACGCTGGCACAACAACCGAAATCTGCTGTCTCGTTGCGACCCAAGTTCCCCGGCCAAAATCGCCGCGGCACTGTCACCCACCACACTGACAAAAGGACGATCACCCGGAACCACGGAGCGCATTGCCCCGAGAGCCGTCGCCGCTTCAGAAGACCAAATCGCCACATCAGGGTCAACATCGCTTGGCAGATCAATGAGCAATTCTTCGGCACATGACTGACGCTCAGCCAATCCCCCCTCATCCTCACCCCGACCAGGACACCGACGCTGAAGACACGCTTCCGACAAACCATCGATGCAACTCGAGCAACCTCGACAAGGCGCATGCGGATCACTGATCACAAGGCCTCGAGATTCGTGTTGCGCAACAAAAACCCCACCCGGAGTCCGCCCTTCAGTGGATGAATCTGGCATCGGAAGAAGGCATCGAATGGGCTGGATGTTGGCGTTTGGGATCGATGACTCAAGCTCGAGTCCACCGTTGCGTCGGACCAGCCGAGTCACGGGCTGGGTTCCGAGACCAAACCGATCGGTGGACCAGAGACTTCACGAGGACGTGGCCGCCAGTAGGCCAATTGATCCAAAAAACCTGGATCTTGGTCGTACACCGGAAAGACGTACGGCTTGGACTGGGCAAACAGTTGCCCTTCTCGACGGGAAGCATTGATGGCGGTTTGCCACAACGCGGAATCCGTGCCATGGTTCATCCCCGTCAAACGTTGGAGTCCAGCTCGTCCCGCTTCAACAATGGCATACCGAGAAGCATCCAAAGCAGAGACCAAAGCATCGACGGCACGATCGTTTTGATACTGAGACAACGCCACGATGAGATCCCGTCGTACTTGAACATCTTCTTCCGAATCGTTGGAGCGTTCCGATATGAAGGGAATCATTTCTGGCATGTGCACACGCTGGGCAAAGATCGCTGCCGCCCGGCGCTCGACCCGGTGGGTGGAAGTCAGGGCGGTTTGGAACAACGGAAGATCTTCCGGACCGCCATGTCGGGCCAAGGCCAACAACGCAGCGGCTCGAACC
>CALDQF010000396.1 GCA_937911845.1 uncultured Phycisphaera sp.
CCGGACTGGCTGATGGAAGCCTGTCGATCCGCGGTCGGGGACAGTTCAGAAACGTGGTCGTTGTTGCTTCCGAGCAAACCCAAGACCTGCGAACTTTCATTGGCCCAAACCATCCACCAGTACATCCTGCCCTTGGGTCACCTTGATGAATCTGGGCAGCGCACCTGCATTTTGGAAGCACTGGAACAACTGTCCGCCCCCGAAAAGAAGGTGTACTTCAAAATCATTCGCGGCGGATTCCGCATGGGAGTCAAAAAGGCTCTGGTGATCAAAGGACTCGCAGCGGCGTCTGATCTTGAGGAAGCGGTCCTCGCTCACCGATTGATGGGTGGTCTTGAAGCCACGCCCGAGGCTTTTCAACGCTTGATTCATCCCGAATCAGACGAAGAACACGCTCTGCGGGCCTATCCCTTCTTTTTGGCCCCCCCGCTTGATGGCGAAGCGCCTCAGTTGGGCGATCGAAAGGAATGGGTCGCCGAATGGAAATGGGACGGCATTCGAATGCAATTGGTGCGACGCAACGGCGTCGAATTGTGGACCCGGGGCGAAGAACCCATCTCAGGACAATTCCCCGAACTGGTCCGCGCGGCCCAAGCGCTCCCCGAAGGCACTGTGCTCGATGGCGAATTGTTGCTGTGGTCGGAAGGCCAACCCAAATCCTTTGCCGAATTGCAAACCCGTCTGCATCGCTCTCCTTCGCCTCAAATCCAATTTGATCTCTTTGAGACCACGATCCCGATCATGATGGTGTACGACCTTTTGGAATCGGATGGCATCGATCTTCGAGATGAGCCATGGGAAGATCGAAGATCCCGTCTTGAGCAAGTGCTCCTGGGCATCGAATCTGAGCACTTTCATCTTTCCGAAGTTCTGGATGGATCTTGGGTTGCACTGGCAGCACAACGAGACGGGGCACGAGCCAAGCAAACCGAGGGTCTCATGCTGAAGCACCGACGTTCCATCTACGGAATCGGTCGATCTTCCGGTCGAACCGGATGGTTCAAATGGAAATTGGATCCCTACGCGGTCGATTGCGTTTTGATTGGCGCTCAAACTGGTTCGGGGCGCCGGGCCGATCTGTACACGGACTACACCTTTGCGGTGTGGCAAGACGAATCACCCAGCGCAGAGTTGGTGACCTTTGCCAAGGCCTATTCCGGCCTCACACAAAAAGAAATCGAACGGCTTGACCGTTGGATCCGGGCCAACACCATTTCCCAGCGCGGTCCTTTCCGACAAGTGAAACCCATGTTGGTGTTTGAACTTGGATTTGAAGGGTTGCGACGCTCAACCCGACACAAATCAGGAATCGCGGTGCGGTTCCCACGGATCTTGCGCTGGCGAGAAGACAAGCCGGCCCACGAAGCTGACCGAGTGACGGCGCTGGAAGACTTGCTGGAGTCTGAATCTTCGTGCTGAAGCCCGCCACAACTTGGTTTGCCCAACGAGGCTGGGAGGTTTCCACATTTCAACGCGTGGCCTGGGAAGCGTTCCTGGCGGGCAAAGATGGTTTGATCCACTCACCAACCGGCAGCGGCAAAACCTTGGCCGCCATCGTAGGGCCGTTGCTGGAGAGATTGGCCGAAGCAGAATCATCCAAAGACACCGATCCCATTCGGGTGATTTGGATCACACCCTTGCGGGCTTTGGCGTCGGACACCGCCGCCGCACTTCGGGAAGCGGTCGAAGCGTTGGGCGTGCCCTTTTCGGTGGCGTTGCGAACCGGAGACACCAGTGCGGCCGAAAAAACAAAACAGCGCAAGAAACTGCCTTCGATTTTGGTCACCACCCCTGAGTCACTGACGTTGTTGCTGACGCACCAGGAGGTGCTGGAACAATTCAAAGGTCTCCGTGCCGTGGTGTGTGATGAGTGGCACGAATTGCTTGCGAGCAAACGCGGTGTCCAAACCGACTTGGCCCTCAGCCGTTTGAGAAGTGTTGCGCCCAAACTTCGCGTCTGGGGGGTTTCCGCCACACTGGGCAATGTTCAGGAAGCCGCGCAAGCTTTGGTTGGGCCCGATCGTCCGCCACCGGAACTGGTGCGCGGAACTTCAGAGAAGACCATCGAAGTGGAATGCCTTCTTCCCGAAAAGGTGGAACGCTTGGCGTGGTCGGGGCACATCGGGGTGCGGCTGGTGCCGCTGGTGCTGGATCGGATACGCCAGGCCACCAGCACCATCATCTTCACCAACACCAGGGCCCAAGCCGAGATTTGGTACCGGGCGCTGGTTCTCGCAGCCCCTGATTTGCTCACTGAAGTCGCACTGCATCACGGCTCTTTGGAACGAGGACTTCGAGACCGTGTGGAATCGATGTTGAAAGGTGAAGATGGTGGACTTCGCTGCGTGGTCAGCACCTCCAGTTTGGATCTTGGGGTGGACTTCTCTCCGGTCGATCAAGTCATCCAGATTGGTTCACCCAAAGGCGTCGCACGATTGTTGCAGCGGGCCGGACGATCAGGGCACCAACCTGGAGCGGTGTCACGCATTCTCGGGGTGCCAACCCATGCCATGGAGATCTTGGAGTTTGCAGCCGCCCGAGCCGCGATCGAACGGGGCGAATTGGAATCACGAACCCCCATAGAGAAGCCGCTTGATGTGCTCGTGCAACATTTGGTGACAGCAGCCATGGCTGATGGATTTCGAGAAGAAGAATTGAAAGCAGAAGTTCGAGGGAGCTGGTCATACCGAAACCTCACCGACCACGAATGGCAGTGGGCCATGCAATTTGTCCGGCATGGTGGTGACGCCTTGTCGGTTTATCCAGAATTTTCCAGAATTTCTTCCAAAGACGAACGGTACGAAGTCACGTCCAAACTGATTGCCCGTCGTCATCGCATGAATATTGGCACGATCACCGCCGACGATGCGGTTGCGGTCGCCTACCGAAGTGGAAAGCGACTTGGATTCATTGAAGAAACCTTCATCAGTCGCCTTCGTCCTGGAGATCGGTTTGTGTTTGCCGGCAAAATGCTCCGCTTCAAACGGGTGCGAGAAATGACGGCCATTGTCGAGAAAGCCTCGGGAACACGAGGCGCCGTGCCCCGCTGGAACGGTGGCCGCATGCCCCTTTCCACGCAACTGGCGAGAAGCGTGCAAGAGGAACTCAACGCCTGCGCCAATGGAGATTGGTCCACCCCAGAACGGCAAAGTTTGCAGCCATTGATGGAGTTGCAAGCCGAACGCAGTCAAATTCCCACGCCAAAATGCCTTCTTCTGGAGCACTTGATTCGAGACCGAAGACATTATGTTTTCCTCTTTCCTTACGCCGGACGACTCGCGCATGAAGGTTTGGGCGCGGTGCTGTCGCTGCGATTGGCTCGACAATCGCCGAGGTCGGTGCAGGCCGTGGTCAACGACGACGGCATCAAACTTTCCTGCGATGAACCCCTCGAAGTGGATGAATCCACATGGCGGCGGTTGCTCAGCCCCGAAGACCTGCTTCCGGATCTTCTTGAATCCATGAACGCGGCAGAATTTTCTCGCCGGCGATTCCGCGATATCGCGCGTGTGGCCGGACTGACCCAACAGGGCATGCCGGGTGCCAAACAGAAGTCTCGCCACCTTCAAGCTTCCAGTGACATGTTCTATGACGTCTTTCACGAGTTTGATCCCAGAAATCTTCTGCTGGAGCAAGCACAGCGAGAAGTCCTGAATGAACAATTGGAACTTGACCGCATTCAGTCGGCTCTCGAGCGCATTCAACGTCAAGCCATGGCCATTGTTGCCTTGGAAAAGCTCTCCCCGTTGTCTTTTCCGCTGTTTGCGGAAAGTCTCCGGGCCACCACCGTGAGCACCCAGACGTGGGAACAGCGGGTCCGACGATTGTCGGAGATGATGGAACAGGAATGAGCGTCCGTATCGAACTTGGTGAAATTGTGCTTGATTTGCTCCCGGGAAGGGTCGCCTACCGACCGGATACCGCGACGCTTTTTGTGGCCGACATGCACCTGGGAAAATCAGGAACCTTCCGCGCTCATGGTGTGCCCGTCCCGGAATCCAGTGCTTCGGATCTCCAACGTCTCGCATCGATCACAAAGAAACACGACGCCAAGATTGTGGTGGTGCTGGGTGATTTGTTGCACGACCGCAACACGTTGCGGGGCGAATTGGGTGCTCAGATTCAAAAGGAGATCAGTGAGTTTCCTCTCCCCATTCATTTGGTTCCCGGCAACCATGACCTGCACACCAAAGACATCAAAAGTTTGGATCTGACCATCGTTTCCGAGGACGGCGAAATGAAGGGTCTTCGACTGCGTCACAAACCAGACCCCAATTCCACATCACCCATGCTGTCCGGGCATGTTCACCCTGTTGCCATTCTGGGAACACGTGGTGGTCCTCATTTACGCACACGATGCTTTCATGCCAAAAATGAAGTAATGACTTTGCCAGCATTCGGATCGTTTACTGGTGGTTTTGAAATCAATTGGAACGACGGGGCCTTGTTCGCAGCGGGTGAACAAGAGGTGATCCCTCTTAACCCGGACGCCAAAGAAATGAGCATCGACACGCCCCAAGATCCTCGAGATCTATGATCTGCACACCACAATGAGGCACCTGCTTGGTGTGCAACACGAATCACTCACCATCAACCATGGCGGTCGGGAGATGCGGCTGACCGGTGTGCATGGTCGGGTTGTGCGGGATTTGTGCATCAGTTGACCTGATTCCATTTGTCGTGAATCAATGGTGGCGTAAGATAAATTGATGTTGGCAACAATCACGGCGTGTCTTGTGGCGGGCGGTACCGACCTACCGGTATTCGCCCATTACATGCCATGGTTCGAAACACCAGAGTCCAATCTTGAAGCGCCGGGGCAATGGGGATACCACTGGACGCTGCAAAATCGCAACCCGAACATCATCCTTCCCGATGGTCAGCGAGATATTGCGAGTCATTTCTACCCCTTGATTGGACCGTACGCCTCCAGTGATCCCAACGTGATCGAGTACCACTTGCTCCTGATGAAAGCTGCAGGAATCGATGGCATCATCATCGATTGGTATGGAACGCAAGGCACCAATGGTGACATTGGTGGTTTGCTTCGCAACTCCGACGCGATTGCCAATCAGGTCCAGACCTATGGTCTTGACTTCGCCGTGATGCTGGAGGACAGATTCAGCGCCAACATCGGGGATGCGGTGGCCAACGTCGCCTACTGCCGGGACAACTATTTCAACCTGCCCAGTTATGCCAGAGATGGCCAAACCAACGAGCCTTGGTTTTTCAACTTTGGACCCATCACCTTTGAGTACCCCAGCGCGTGGAACCAAATCCTGTCGGCGGCTGGGGAACCGGTGCAGTTTCTGCCCCTGCAGTATCAAAGTGGTGAGGTGGGCATCAACGGAGACGGAGAGTTCTACTGGCCCACGGAAGATGAAGCCCTCGACAACCATCTCACCCTGTTGAACATCTTCTACAACAATCGAGCCCCAGGCCTGAATCGAGCCGTAGGGGCCGTGTACCCCAGCTTTATTGATTTTTACGAAGAGGGTGGAGTGGGCGACATCATTGGCTTTGAAATTCCCTACGAGGATGGTGGAACGCTGGAAGACACCATCGATGCCGCGCTGGCCAACGAAGACAAGATCGAGATGGTGCAGCTCACCACTTGGAATGACTTCGGCGAAGGCACCATTTTTGAGCCAACGGTTGAACGTGGCTTCCGAGACCTCATCGCCTTACAAAGGCTGA
>CALDQF010000397.1 GCA_937911845.1 uncultured Phycisphaera sp.
CACTGGCATATTTTTCAGATATATCCTGATATCTTTTTAAATGATCATTAATACTTGTATGAATTTCTGCCAAGAAAGGATTAGCCATGTCACCAAAATGCTTTAAAAAGCCTATTACTCTGAGAACATAGGAACATAAATGCTCAAAATCCACACCATGGCGACTCGCACATGTTCAGCCCACGCGAGAGATGGACTTCTGGGTTTTTCAGAGTGTTTTCGGAGCGTATCGATCAAATATACCCTTGTCCGACGATAGGGGCTAAGACTGTTTCGCTGTTATATCGATAAAGATCGACGCACGATCGCAACAAATCGGGAGAATGTTTCCCAATTTAGCATCCATCCGTTTGGGCACTCACACCGAGCGGATGCCCCATTGGCACTCCCAACGTCCGAGAACTCGTTTGGGTGGTGTACAGATTTACGTCTCGCGATGTGTTTTTTAGGATTTTCCGACTGTTATCCGTCACATCTTTTTGCGGTAGCCCAGTTTCTGGCAGAGGTCATCCAGCCGATCCAAACTGCTGAAGTCCAAAGACAACGTGCCACTACCACCAGATTTTCTCATTCGAATGGTGGCTCGGGTCCCCAAGTGCTCCGTAAGTTTGGAGGCCAAATCCTGGGCCGCGAGTGTGGTTCTTGATCCCGAAGACGATTCAGAGGCATTTTGTGGGGTTTGGTCCGATGTGCCTCCCGCATGGACCACGGACTCCAGCCTGCGAACCGACCACCCCTCGCGGGCACATTTTTCAGCAAGCTGGCGACGACGAATGGTGTTGGATTCCCCCAGCAAGGTCCGACCATGGCCCATGTCCAACTGTCCGTGTCGAAGCAGCATTTGAATCGGCCCATCCAAGTCCAACAATCGGAGATGGTTGGAGATCGTTGAGCGATTCAGCCCCACCACCTCAGCAATTTGTTCGTGCGTCATTCCGAAAGATTCGGCGAGAGTTGCAAAGCCCTGGGCACGCTCCATGGGATTTAATTCTTCCCGCTGAATGTTCTCGATCAGGGCGAGTTCCGCAATTTCCTGGGGCCCCAATGTGCGGACCAGCACGGGAACCTCTTGAATGCCAACTTCCTGGGCAGCCCGCCACCGACGCTCCCCAGCAACGATTTCAAACCCCTCACCGCTTGACACAGCAACAATGGGTTGCATCATCCCGGACCGCTTCAGAGAAGCGCCTAGGGATTGCAGAGCCTTTGGCTCAAATCGCGTCCTTGGCTGCTTTGGGTTTGGCGCAAGTCTTTCAACAGCAACCATTTGCAATTCTGTGGAATTCTGGGGCGGACCCGTTTGTGGTGAATACTTTGACCCCGCAGGTGGATCACCCCCTCCGTGTTTGGGCTGAACCACGGTCTCAGAATTGGGCTCAACTGCAGCCTGAGCAAGCGGGGCAGGCCGAGCCATCCCCATCAGACTGTCCAGTCCCCGGCCGAGCCTTTTCTTGGATTCATTTGATTTTGCCACCGTTGAACCTCCTGCCAAACGTGCCGCCATCCTGGCGTCTTACGGCGCACTGTAGCTTGATTGCTCATGACCTGTTCAACGGTTCTAACCCACAGAACAACACCAAATTCCAAGCTGGATTCTGAATGTTCCACGTGGAACATTGGATCAGGATTTTGAGTGGGTGGCAGCAACTGCTGCTGTGATCAGCTCGACGGGTCTTGGGGCAGGGCCCACATGGTGGACTGGGACCCATACAAGGCCACACGCTCGCCTTCGATGAAATCTACCCCTTGGGCCGGTGTCTGGATCCGCAGAACACCCTCCAGAGGGAACTCACCTTGAACCGCCAGGCTTGTCGTTGCCCCAAAAAATTGGGTGTCCAAGACTCGGGCATGCCCCAGTGGAATCAGATCGGAATTGGCAGATGAAATGATTTCTGAATCAACCTGCACAGGATGGAGGTCGGCCGGTCGAATCATCAATGGGACGGCCGCACCCGGTCGAGCTTGGGTGAGGGCATGTTCCACGTGGAACTTCGGTCGATCCGCCGCCAATCGAACCTGGGCAAATTGGTCATCCAGATCAACCAGCTCAGCCAAAACCAGATTGGCTTCCCCAAGGAATTCAGCAACAAATTTCGATGCTGGTTTCCGATAACTCTTGACGGGGGTGTCGCACTGCTGCACCTGGCCTGCGTTCAAAACCGCCATGCGGTCCGACATGCTCAAAGCTTCATCTTGGTCGTGGGTCACGTAAATGGCTGTGGTGCCACTTTGCTTGCAGATGCGCCGAATTTCGCGACGCATCTCAATACGCAGCTTGGCATCAAGGTTGCTCAGTGGCTCATCCAACAACAGGAGGTTGGGCCGAATCACCAAAGCCCGGGCCAACGCGACGCGTTGCTGTTGACCTCCAGAAAGAGCGTTGGGCTTACGGTTCCCCATCCCTGTAAGTCCAGTCATTTCAATAACTTCCGATACTCGACTGTCAATTTCCTCTTTGGCCACTTTCCGCATTTTGAGCCCAAAGCTGATGTTCTCCGCAACGGTCATGTGCGGCCAGAGCGCATACCCCTGGAACACCATGCCGATGTCCCGCTGGTTTGGCGCCAGTTCCGTGACGTCATCAGATCCGAAGCGAATTTGACCAGAGTCTGGGGTGGTGAAGCCAGCCAGCATCCGCAGCAGGGTGGTTTTGCCACATCCGGAAGGGCCAACCAGGAAAAACATCTCGCCCGAATTCACCGTAAGGGAAATACCGTCCACAGCACGGGTCGAGCCAAAGGTTTTCACCAAGCCATCAATATGGATGTCAGTCACATCACGAACAGTACCCAACTCGACGTCGGGCGTCGTACAGTTGGAGCACTGTGACTGCAAAAAGCTCCCACCACCGACTGCAGGCTGCTTCCGCCATACGAGACCGGCGTCAGCGTCCACTCGGGTCCACAATCGGTGGGGTCTTGCAGCACATGGTCCAACGCTTTGAAAAAGCCAGTGAAGGACAAGATGAAATCCGTCAGATCCTGGCAAGCCACCTACCGGGGCGTATTCCACTCGACACCATCAAAGAGATTCGGGTCCGAGGACGTCTGGTCCAACTCGTGGTTCCCGATCATGGATTCAAATTTCATCTCGACCGATGGGTGCGTGCTGAGGGTTTGAACGTGATCCGAAAGAACGCACAGCGTTCCATCAGTTCGGTCAAAGTTCTTTCACGTTGAAGTGTGCCCACATTCTGGAATCAACTCCAGCAACGTGGGAGGAATCGGGCTGGGCCGCCAATTCCGATTCAGGCAAACCAGTTCCGTGTGGGCGCGTGCGATCACCCTGTCATCAACCTGCAACACATAAGAGTGCCGCATCCTTGTTGATGTTCGACTGGTGAGCCACAACTTCACATCGACACACTCGTCATGATGCGCAGGCGCTTCGTAGACCACCGAGCATTCTCGTACCGCAAGCCACCAACCTTGTTCCTCGAGTTTGGTGTACGGCAACCCCAACGATCGACACCAGTCTGAGCGTGCATTCCCAAGCCACTGAACGTGCACCGCGTGGTGGACCACACCCATAGGGTCACACTCGTGATAAGCAACACGAGTGCGCCAATTGTGCGTTGGGGTCCCGATTGGTGGGGATGTTTTAGACATCATTGGTACAGGTTCTTGTGAATTTGAGGATTCCGCAAGGGGCACAAATCCAACTGTGTTTATTTTCCGATACAGAACGATGAAAACACACGATCGAACACAGCTTCTGGATCACGATTGCCCAAAACTTCGTCAAGAGCACGACGGGCCAACAGCAAAGCCTCACACACCAACTCGTCGGGACAGATTTCTTGTCGAGCGAGTTCTTGGGCCTCCCGCATGGACCTTATGGCCTGGTCGATCGTCGACCAGTGTGATTCTCGAAGCGCCACACCATCGGTCTTTTGATCTTCGAAGCCCATCAACTTGTCCAATATCTGTGCCCTCAGTTGATTGACGCCGTATCCCGTGTGAGCCGACACCCCAACGTCATGAGAATCTGATTGATTTTCTCGGTCTGGTTCATCCATCTTGGTGTGGACTCGGATCACTCGAGGGTCTTCCGTCCATACCACAGACTTTTCTCCATACACCTGACAAGAAAGAATCACGTTGGCCGAGGACAACGCCTCAAGGTGCTGCTGAGATGCTTGCTCTGACAAACGAACTGAACCAAGATCCACCCCGTGCTTCTCGTCAAAGATGCCTGGACTGTCGACCAACACCGCGTCCAAGTCGCCACCCGGAGCGTCGAACACCCATGGCGTTGCAACAAGGTCACGGGTGGTTCCCTCAATCGGTGCGGTCAAAAATCGATCTCCGGAGAGCAACGCGTTGCACAGAGTGCTCTTGCCCGCGTTGGGTGGACCCACAACCATGATTCGAGGTGGGCCTTGGAACCGCTCCAGGGGAACACCGCGATCGCGGAGCGAACGCAGCGCCTTCAGAATGTCAGACAGCGTGGATTGAACTTCTTCGGTTGGAAGAAACCGGACATCTTCCTGATCGGAAAAATCAATGCCGGCTTCCAATGCTGCCAGAAGATCCAAGATCTGCTCACGCACATTCTTAATTCGTTCTCCCGGTCCTCCGGCCAAAAGACGGTGGGCCGCTCGAACCGCAGCAGTGTGTTCGGCTGAAACCAGCAACCCTACGCCTTCGGCTTGGGTCAAATCCATACGGCCAAGCATCCAGGCTCGAGCGGTGAATTCACCAGGGGATGCCAACCTTGCTCCGTACTCTGGACTCCCTTCAAGCATTTGGTTCAAAGCCCGATGAAGCAACTCTGGATTTCCAGGAAGCCAAAGTTCAACCACCGGCTGCCCGAGAGGGCCATGATCTGCGGTAAAGAGAATGGCCAACGCCGGAAGGCTGAACAACTCCGGAAAGGTGCGAACCGAAAAAACACCTGCGGTGTCAGGCAGTGGAGACTCGAGGATGCTGTTGGCCAGCCCCACTGCATTGGGACCGGCGATTCGAATCATGCCGCGTGCAGACTGACCGGGTGGTGTTGCAACCGCAAGAATGGTTGATTCAAGATCCACAATCAGCGGCGGGGGGGACGCCTTGTCTCGCGATCATCATGCTTCTTCCGAGTGTCACGCCGACGCTCGTATCGAGACATGGCTCGGGAATAGGCCCGACTTTGATCTCCAGAACCTCCACCGTTTCCGCCTCCGCGTGATCCAGCGGGCTTGGGTGGGGGATCCGAATCGAGATCCATGGTGTCCACCTTCTTACGAATCCATCGACTTTCCAAAATACCAATGGTGCTGGAAGTCACGATGTACAACGTAAGTCCTGACGGAGCGCCGTACAAAAACAATGGGAAGGTCAGCACCAACATCCAGCGCATGATCTTCTGCATCTGCTCTTGTTCGGGCGTTTGGGTGCCCGTCGCGGGAGGCGTCATGTATTTCTGCTGCAGATAGAAGATCAGGCCCATCATCAATGGAAGACCATTGATACCCGTCAGTCGGAACAGAAGCACTTGCACAGGTTCAGTGAACGTGGCAAACATGTGGTCTTGGTCAGAAAGGTCGGCGAGGAAGCCCCAGCCATCACCGGTCAGCGATTGGAACATGCCAAAGAAAGCAGGTTCGTGCCGCATTTCCACAGCCAAATACAAACCCGCATACAGCGCGATCCATACGGGGGTCTGAAGGAACATGGGCAAACAGCCCAACATGTGCAGGGGGTTGACCCCCTTCTCGCGGAACAGCCGTGCTTGCTCTTGTTGCAGACGCTTCGCATCTCCGGCATAACGCTTTTGCAAAACGTCCATCTCCGGCTTGACCTTGGCCATGCGGCGGCTGAACCGTTGCATGTTGATCTGAGAGCGTCGAACGATTGGGTGCAACAACAGACGAACCGTCACCACCAAGAACACAATGGCCACCGCCCAGTCGCCCACGATGCCATGCAGTGCTCCGAGATACGAAAGCAGCAAACTGGCCAACCATTGGAACGTGCAGAAGGTGCAAAAACCGCCCATGGAATAGACCACAAGCCTGTCCAATTGAAGCCCTTGAACCGTACTGGCTTCAAGCAATTGGGAACGGTCTTGGGGTCCCGCCCAAATACGAAATGAAGTGGTTCGGGTTTGACCTGCATCCAACTGAGTAACCGAAGTTCGAGTGGTCACGAGGATTTGCTGGTCGTCCTCTCCACCGTCATTGGTTGCGATCGGTGTCACGCGAATGCGGCGGATTTGATCTTCCAAACTTGGACGCTTTGCGGTTTCGGCCGGCATCATGGCCAGAGCGAAATACCGGTTTGTGGCCGCCAGCCAACCAATGTTCGAGCCCTGGTTGGGCATCCAAAAGTCAACAGCCTCGCCTCCCGCCAGACTTTCGCGAGATTCATCGACCGCCGAAGGACGAACCACCCGAGCGCCAGAATCCAAGACCCCGGCCCGCAAGGTTCGGCGATCCATATAGCGAGCTGCATCCACCCGGAGTTGACTTGGGGCAACGGTGTTGAGAGCGACCTCCAATGTCTGGTCGCTCAAATTCTCAATGTCGGTTTCCACATCAAAGTGGTAGCCATCTAAGGGATAGAAAGACCGCGTGAGACGAAGCACTGGGACCCGTGCATCCTCAGGACCAGCTTCAACCGTGGCCACGTCGGTCACCACACTTTGTTCGTCACGTGAGGATGACCAAGCCGGAATTTCGCCCCACAACGGAACTGGGGCCCCATTTAATTGCAGTTCAAAAACCGACAGTTGCGGCAAAAGAATTTCGGTCGCCGGCAAGGGGTACCGAATGGCCTCTGCCAACAAATAATGGGCGTCCTCGGGAAGATCCTCACCAGCTTCGGCCGCCCTCAGATCGCTTGCTTTCTCGTATTCATCAGACAGTCGTATTTCCACGACCCCGCCGCCTCCGGCATCGAGGGTCACACGAGCTGTACCGGCATCCTTCAGAGAACCAATCTGATAAGCAGGCTCCGTATTGACTCCTGGTCGGTACGTGGGTTTGACCAAAGGTTCAACCGAAGCTGCGCTGGCGGCCTCAAGTGTGTTGGTAGGGCCCGTCGATGGTGAGGATTCCGTCGACACTTGGGCGGACGGATCAACCACATTGGACTGGGGTTCAGAAACGGGTTCGATCGGTACGGGACCGGTCGGAGCGTTTTGACCGCCAGCAATAAAAAGGACCAGCAAACTGGTGGCCACAGCAAGCACTGCCGCCGTTACAAGCTTTCTCCGGGTGGATTGTTCCAACTTCAACGTCCTTCGCGCAAGCGTTCGCCCAGCCAATCGGCGAGTTCGGGTTCCGCAATAATCTTGGCCGCTACAGCTTCGATGTCGTAGGGCTCTCGAATGAATTCGAGTGTGGTTTTGTCTTCACCTTCGCTGGTTTCCAAAATGGCATAGGACGCACGCGAGTCACCATCACGGGGCTGCCCCACCGAGCCAGGATTGAAAATCAACTGCTCATCGGTCGGAAGCGTCCACGGCCCCTCGCCAAGTTCCTCGGGGGAGTAGAACTCTGGCTCGGCGGTAAACACTCCCGGAACATGGGTGTGCCCCTGCATGCCGTACCGGGGCACCCGGGCGAAGATTTGTTCAAACTTTCTGGTCCCAGATTGAACATCCTCTGGGAACAAATATTCATTGATCGGCTTTCGGGGCGTACCATGAACCGCCAAGAAGTCTCCTTCTTGAACGCGGACGCGAAGCCTTCCCAGCAATTCCCAACGGGCACGGCGTTGATCCGCATCCGTGACTGCTTCCAATTGCTTCCGGGTCCAATACGCCGCTCGTTCCGCCACCTCGTTGAAATTGGTGGGCTCGTACAACGCGGCCAAATCGTGGTTGCCAAGCAAGCACCATTCGCAACGTTCCGCCACCAAATCAACACATTCAACCGGATTCGGGCCGTAACCGAGCACATCACCCAAACAGACAATGCGATCAACTCCGCGCTGATCGATGCTGGCGAGCACCATTTGCAATGCCTCAAGGTTGCCATGAATGTCACTGATGACTGCGGTTCGCATGCGTAGAAAGAGAGGATACCGCATGCCGGACGTCGTGGGTCCGCTAGTGTGGAGGCATGACTGAAGATCAGACTCCCTGCGAAGATCCGATCGTTTGCTTCTGTTACCGGGTCTCCCGAGCCAAGTTGGTCGCCTTTTTGCGGAAAAAAAAACCAGTCGTGGCCAGCCAAATCTCTGAATGCGATGGTGCCGGTACGGGGTGTGGCTGGTGTCGAAGACTTCTGGAGGACATGCATGCGAGCCACCAGGCCGGGGGAGACCCTGGCCAAGACCTGAATCAGGAGGCCAACGAGGCCGCTCGACGAACTTGGCGCTCGGAACCTTCCTGAAATGTTGCCTCAGCCCCAGATGGGGGTATCCTCTTTCCGTGCGACGAATGCAGATTGGGCCCAGCGGTGGCACCAGCATTTGTTGACCCCGTGGACGACTGCCTGATGCACGCCGATTCCAGCGCTTCCGAAGGAAGCCAGACCGAGCCGGTCACGACCGGCGATGAACCTCCTGAACCGTTCCACCTGCTGACTCCAGCCGGGTTTGTTCCTGCGGACCATCAATGGCTTTCCGACCACCTTGGACAGCTTTTGGGGCACCTCCCGGCTGAAGTGGAGCAAATCAATATTCGGCTGCTTGACGACGCTGGGATGTCCGAATTGCATCAGCAATGGAAGGGGCTTGAAGGGCCAACCGATGTCTTGAGTTGGTTTCATTCGTCCGGCGACCAACCGATCGAAGTCGACCTGGCGATCGGCCTTGAGGTGGCGGCCCGCGAGGCGTTGCAACGGGGCCACCCGATTCGACAAGAGCTTCTGCTGTACATCGTCCACGGCATTCTGCATGGCTGTGGATTTGACGATCTTGCACCTGAAGCAGCCGATCGAATGCATGCCGAGGAAGATCGGATTCTTGCTCTGGTGGGGGTCGAAGCCACCTACAAGCGGGAGGCTTCCGAATGAGTCTTCACGACGTCTTTGGGGTGGGACTGATTGTCTTGGGGCTTTGGCTTAGCGCTGTCGCCTCGGCGCTTGCGGAAGCCAGTCGTTCGGGAATTGAAGCGCGGACATCGGTCCGTCCCCAACGGCTTGACCAACTCCTTGATGCGAGAGAACGAGCACGACTGGCCGCGCGGGCTTTGGCCACCATGGGCTTGTTGGCCGGAGTCTTGCTGTTGGCAAGCAACCTTGATGTCGCCAAAGGCATTCTTTCCGTGCTGTTGGGCATCGTGGCGGTCGTTGTGGCAGAGTCATTCGCCCGTCATGCTCCCGAAGCAACCGCCGCCTCAGGACTGCGCGCGGTCGCCATGGCTGATGCAGGACTGGTCGCGCTTCGTCCCCTAATCTTGATTCTGGATGAGGCAGCCCGTCGCCTCACCGGGGCGAACCTGCGGACCGGTGAAGACGAGGAAGAGGCTGAATTTCGTCGGCACATCGAAGACTCACAACGCCGGGGGGGGTTGGACGAACGTGGGGCTTCATTGGTTGAGAACGCCGTGGAATTTGGCTCCGCTGAAGTGCACGAAATCATGACGCCTCGAATCGAAATCGACGGCATCATGCTGACCGATGACCTAGAAGCATTGACTGAATCACTCCATGACGTCCAACACTCCCGAGTTCCGGTGTACCGGGAAAGCCTTGATGAAATTGTGGGCGTGCTTCATGTTCGGGATTTGCTCCCCTATTTGGGGCCACGGAGCAAACCGATCCATCTGGAGTCACTTCTGCGTCAACCACTGATTGTTCCCGAGACCATGCCAGTTGCCGATTTGCTGGCAGCCTTCCGAGACCAGGGCATTCGATTCGCTGTGGTGGTGGATGAGTACGGTGGTACCGCAGGAATTGCCTCGGCGGAAGACGTCTTGTCCGAGTTGGTTGGTGAACTGGAAACCCCGGAATCCGATGGCATCGAAGTTCATGAGACCTTTCTTGAAGTTGAAGGTTGGGTTCACGTGGACGAACTCAACGACCGCTTCGAGCTCGATATTCCAGAGGACGACGACTATGAAACGGTGGCCGGCTATTTGTTGGCCACACTGGGTCGAGTCCCTGATTCACGGGAGTCCTACACCTGTGGAGCCGGACGAACATTCAACATCACCCATGCCACACCCACCACAATTGAGCGGGTTCGAATTCTTCGAGACACCACCGAGCAAGACGCATGAAGCTCGCGCTTGAACTGTCCCAGCGCGAAGCCACCATCGCCGTTGCTCTTGAAGAAAATGTGGCCACTCGACCCGTAAGCATGGGAGGACGACAGGAACAGGATGTGCTGTGGCCCATGATCGAAGAAGCAACACAAGAAGTCGGTGGCAAGCCTGCAGACCTCAGTGAAGTGGTTTTGAACGCCGGCCCAGGTGGGTTCACTGGAGTTCGAACGGCCGTTGCAACCGCGGCCATGCTGGGGCGATTGGGAGCACAAATATTGGCGTTGCCGGCTCATCTGGCGGTGGCAGATGCATCGCTTCCGGAAGGCGGTCCCGACACCAGCATTGTGTTGGCGGTCAAGAACCACCGAGCATGGATTGGCACGGTGTGTTGGCAAGAAGGTCTTTGGATCCCCTCAGGATCACCGCAAGACGTGGAACTTAAAACTTTCTTTGCCAAACACAATCCAACCCGGGTTGTGGCGGATGAACATCTTCCCGAAGAATTTCAAAGGGTTTGCGAGATCATCCCATTGCGTACCAGTGCCAACGCACTGTTTCATCGCCTTTTGAAAGACTCTTCACGTACCCCTCTGGATCAACTTCGGCCCATCTATCCCCGCGTACCGGAAGCGGCCCGCCTCTGGGAAGAGAGGCGCGCTGGCCCTTAATCAGCAGTCGTTGTCCCAAGTTGAAAGCAGAATCTGGAGATCTGAGAAATCGGTTTCTCCGTCTTCATTAAGATCGCCGCCATCTGACAATCCCCAAGCGGACAGCACCACCTGCAAGTCAGAGAAGTTGACTTCGTTGTCACCGTTGAGATCACCAAGGCAGCCCTCAAATCCATCAAAGTATTGCGTAGCGAGGTCATAAGCTTGAGGTCCAATGACCAAGCCCATCAGGCGACCCGGAAGGTCATCCGCGATGGGGTGGATGCCACCCCAAATACGGCTGAGCGAGCACTGATCGCTCGCGTCGCGGTAACTGACCCACTGCAGCGTGACATCGGTTGAAGGTCCTTTTTCGAAGACCAAGAAGTTGTTCCGAGACGCGACATACTCGCCCAAACCACCTGGGAAATATGGGCTTCCGGTCAACAATGTCAACAACTCGGCCGCGGCACGGCTGTAGGTGGAATGGCCGGACACATAACCCGCAAAGTTTGGTGTCACGAAAGATGGCCGCTGATAAGGCCACCAGTCCTCCGCCAAAATCCAGTCGCAACCCGCAGTATCGATGGTTGGGTCATTGATGAAATCTGGACCACGCCATGCAAATGCAGCCATCTTGCCAATATCCGCTGAAGACGACACCAAGTGGTTGTGCCGCTCACCAGGCGCCGCAGATGCTTGGGTGATTTGCTCGATCAATCCCGGGATGATTTGTAATCCTTGGGGACTGTAATTGGGCAGGAAGGGACTGGTGCGTTGACCATTCTGCGCCATCCATCGCACGACCGAGACAGGTCGCACATAGTCGTAGTACCCCTTGACCCCCCATGCGGTGATTGCCACATCATGCATGCAGCCACCTAGAGCAAAATAGGCTTTGACATCAAACTCCAGCTCCGAGAGGACTGGACCTTCTCCACCCAGTTTGCGTTCAAAGGAAGGGTGGTCCATCACGTCATTCAGCAACGTGAACCAGTGGCCAGGGGGAGTTTCATCAGACATTTATTTCTTCTCCGGAAAATAGTAACGGTCTTAACAGGGGCATCGAGCAGATTTTGATAAGTTTGGTTTTTAATGATGCAAAAGATAAATTGTCTCGTTGGTGTCATGCAACCGAGGAATTCAGATTTAATGCTTTTTTACGCAAAACGGAATAGGCTAGATTGATTTCCTTGAAACGTTCTTCTGCTTTGGGGTCAGACTTGTTGTGGTCAGGGTGGTAGCGTTTGGCAAGTTCATTGTATCTTTGCTTCACTGTTGCAGGATCAGATTCAGGGGCAATATCAAAAAGGGCCCATGCATGACGTTCCTCGTCATCCATATCTTTAAGCTGGGCGTTTGTCTCAGCAGATGTTCCACCAAAAAACCCAAATGTATCTTTGATGGTGCCGTCTGTTGTGAAGCCGGGACCAGACCCAAACTTCCAGCTTGGCCGTTCCCACGTCGTTGCCCGCCGGATCTCTGCTTCTAGCGCATCACCTTCCAGACCATC
>CALDQF010000398.1 GCA_937911845.1 uncultured Phycisphaera sp.
GGATGGGGTTCGCGGAGCACGGTGTTCCGGCTTACTCCGCCAGGAAGCACATGTTGGGCACGGGCAAAGAGATCTGCGCTGCGTGAAGTGTCAGAAGAATGGGTGCTCATGTGGAAATCACTCTGAGGGGGATGCCGGAGGTGGAGACAACTGTGCGCCTGTCATGCCTTGGACATGTTCAAAGGGAACACCTGGGGCGAGTTCAATGGTTTGGAATCCAGCGGGGGTGATCTCGATCACCGCGAGATCGGTATAGATCCGATCCACCACCCCTTGACCGGTCAATGGGTACGTGCACGACTCCACCAGTTTGGGTTCTCCCGTTTTGGTGGTGTGCTGCGTGAGCACAAAGACTTTTTTTACCCCGGCCACCAAGTCCATGGCCCCGCCCACCGCCGGGATAGCGCCGGGCTTGCCCGTGGACCAATTGGCCAAATCTCCCGCTTGAGAAATCTGCATGGCGCCGAGGATACTTAAGTCCAGATGTCCTCCGCGGATCATGGCGAAGCTGTCGGCGTGATGGAAATAGGCTGCACCCGGGTTTGCGGTGACATGTCGCTTACCCGCGTTGATCAACTCGGGGTCTTCTTGGTCTTCTTCTGGAGATGGCCCCATACCCAGAAGTCCGTTCTCGGTGTGGTAGATGAAGGTTCGTCCTTCGGGCACGAACTTCGCGACGAGTTCAGGAATCCCGATGCCCAGATTGATGTACGAGCCATTGGGGATGTCTTGGGCCAGGCGGCGAGCCATGGCTTCTCGATCCCAACCTTGAACAGCATCTGAGGTGCTCATGGGTAGCTCACTCCAGCGGCAATCAGCTCTGATTCGTGAGCGGGTTGAGGGACTTCTACCACCCGATCGACGAAGATTCCAGGGGTCACCACGACTTCAGGATCCAAGCCGCCTGGTGCGGAGACTCTTGCGCTTTGCACAATGGTGGTTCGAGCGGCCATGGCCATCACGGGAGCAAAGTTACGGGCGGTCTTGTTGTACGTGACGTTGCCATGTTCGTCCGCTTGCACACCTTTGATCAAAGCAAAGTCCGCGGTCAGTCCGTGTTCCAGCAAATACGTGCGGCCGTCAAAATCTCGAGATTCCTTGCCTTCGGCCAACGGCGTGCCTGCAGCGGTTGGGGTGTAGAAGGCTTTGACTCCAGCGCCCCCCGCGCGAATACGTTCGGCCAAAGTGCCTTGGGGTACCAGCTCAAGTTCTGTGAACCCTTCGCGGTACAGCTCAGGAAAGACGGTGGAGTTGGCAGTCTTGGGAAACGAGCAGATCACTTTTGTGACCCGGCGAGCTTTGAGGAGGGCTGCGAGTCCCACTTCACCGCTGCCACAGTTGTTGCTGATGATGGTGAGATCTTCAGCACCTTGGTCGATAAGCGCGTGCAGCAATTCAATAGGACTTCCGGCTTCACCGAAGCCCCCAACCATGATGCTTGCTCCGTCGGGGATGTCCGCGACGGCCTTGGCCGCATTCGGCATCCGTTTGTTGATCATTCCTCTTCAGCGTCCTTTTTCACGCGGGTGTATTCAAACAAACCGGCTTCGTCGTACAAGACTCGGTCCTCGTAGTCATCGAACCACATGGCGTTGGGGTTCCGGCCCACGATGCAAACTTTTCCACGGTCTGGCGCACTGTGCGAGTTCCGTAACAGCTTCATGATGACAACACCATTCTCGCTTCCCGGCAATCCCGGAATGGGTTCGTTGGTGACCGCCGCGACTTCTGTCTTACCTTTGTAATGGGTGATGGACATCCGGGC
>CALDQF010000399.1 GCA_937911845.1 uncultured Phycisphaera sp.
GAATGTCCGGTATGGCATTTAACACGTGGCACCCATGCTACGCATGAAGTGAAGACGGTGTCGGCACCAGAATTCGATGGACCATGACCAACCCGGGAGTACGTTGCATGCATGATTCGCCTCGGGCCAGCCCATGCCGACTCGCTTGCCGACGCCGCCCTCGATCACCTCGCCCACGCCCACTTGGCAGTGGTCGCAGGAAGCGCGAAAAGTCGAACGCAGTTTGGCTCGGCCGTGCTTCGGCGCCTTGATGGTTTTGAATCTTGCCGATCTATCCGCGTTGCGCCTTCACGTGATCACCGCCCCGAAGCCATCTTGATGCGACTGCGACACAGTTTGTCCAAGCAAACACATCCGAACACGGTGTTGGATAAAAAATGCGAACCCATCAACGAACGTCTGGCTCTCGGAAGTGAGTACAGATCGATCATGCAAAGCATTCATCAGCATCTCCGTTCGGTCGACGACTGTCGGTGGCAAGTGGTACTTTGGCCAGACGCCGGGCTGATGGCCGAGCGGTGGCCCGACATCTTTGATCAAGTGATCGAAGTGGTGCAGCATGCAGTACGGCTGCGTGAATTCCGAGACGAAGAACCTCCCACCCTGCACCGATGGATCCTGCTGGGCTCGTCCGCGCTGGAAGATCGTGTGGAAAACCCATTGGGTCCGCTCCGCAGGAGCGATGGTCTACCTGGTTTGCTCCTCAAGCTCACCTGACGCCCACACGCGCTACAATCTGCAACTGATGTCCTCTCCCACGGAGCCAAATCGCCCAGGTGGGTACGCCCTCCCGACTGGGGCCTTGCAAGCCCAACGACGTGCCAAGCGTGAGCTGGAACAAGCCGATATCCATCTGCTGGGGGACGCCGCCAAACCCCATGAACCCACCAAAGGTCGCCTCAAGGCAGCACACTCGGCCCGAAACCCCAACACACGGGTGTACGTGGGAGATTGCCGCGACGTATTGGCCAAACTTCCAGAACGTGGCGAAGTAGATTTGATTTTTGCCGATCCGCCGTTCAACTGGGATGTCCCGTACGAATCATGGCGCGATGGCATGAGCCGCGCAGAGTACGAACGCTTCACGTTTGATTGGCTCGACGGCTGCATCGAAGCGCTTTCGCCCACCGGCTCCTTGTGGGTCAATATTCCGGACGACACGGCGGCCGAAATTGTGTTGCACCTCAAGCGTCGCGGCCTCACCATGATCAACTGGTGCGTTTGGCATTTTCGGTTTGGTCAAAATCGAGACTCCTCGTTCATCATGAGCAAGGTGCACGCGCTGTATTTCGCCAAAGATCCAGACCAGCGCATTTGGAATCCCGAGCACATCATGGAACTTTCGGACCGTGCAAGTGTGTATGCCGATCCCAGAACAATGGCCAAAGATCAGAACAAGGGCCTTCGCCTTCCCATGGACGTCTGGTACGGGAAGTACTGGGGGCGCATTCAGGGAAACAACAAGGAACGCCGGCACCAGCATCACAACCAAATTCCTGAGGTCTATTTGGAACGCGTGATTTTGGCCTGCTCCAATGAAGGCGACCTGGTTTTGGACCCCTTCTTGGGTAGTGGGGGAACTTGCACGGTGGCCAAAGCATGGGGAAGACGTTCGATTGGTATTGAACACTCAGCTGTCAATGCCAAAAGCGCCTGGGAACGCATTCAAGCTGGCATGGTGCGCCAAGGGGCCGCGGTAACCCCAACCGAAGAGGCTTCACTCAATCGCCGCCGACGGTCGGATTGAAAAGGTCGCCAACTTCGTCCAACAAAGGGATCACGGACTTTTTCAAGAGCGTGATGCGATCCGGTAGATCCGCAAGAATTTGGGCCATCTTCATGGCGGCAGTGCCATCGCCGTACAGGCTTTTCGCTTCTTTTGATAACACTCTGAAAGAGTCTGATTGAGCTGTTGACAAGGCGGTCCGAATGGCTGAAGGATCTGCTGGAACAGACAAGACGTTGGCGGCGCGTTCTCGACCCTCCTGTCGATCGCCAATGTCGATGGCGGGAAGTCCGGCGGTGGTGCTTTCCATAACGCCACTGCTGGAGTTGCCCACCAAAACCGAAGCGCGGCGCAGGCAACCCCACCAGATTCTTGGAGGAAGGTTGACGACTTGGGTGGCGTTGGGACGTTCCGCACAGAACGAGGCCCCGACTTTACGCAAAGCACGCCCTCCTGCATCGGCGTTGGGGAAGCACACCACCATCGGTGCGTCAATATTTTCCAGCGCGGTGAACACAGCACGTCCTTGGGCGATGGGATCCTCGTCCAAGGTGACTGGGTGCACCGCCACCAAGATGGTCGACGCGTCGACAGGCTGCCCCACTGCCTGAAACACCGCTTCGTCTCCGACGTCCGGATCGTGCACAAACGTATCCAAGGACGCCGCGCCCACTTTATGGATCCGCCACGGTTCTTCGCCCATCCGACGCAACCGATGGGCCGCTTTGGCCGTGGTGACCATGTGGATTGAAGCAAGCTGAGTCAACGCGTTGCGAATCGCGTGATCGATCACTCCCAAACTCGCTTCGCCGCCTTCAACGTGAGCAATGGGGATACGCATGGTCATGGCCGCAATAGCGGGCGCAAGCATTTCAAAACGATCGGCCGTGACCAAAGCAACGTCGGGGCGCATTTTGGCGAAGCACTGCGCGAAGCCCAGTTGGGCACGGCCGCCGGAAGCCGCCATGTCCACATCGCGGTCCCCACCCAAGCAAGGAATGCGATGTGGCACCTCGTAGCCTTCTCCTTCAACTTCGGCGATAGCCGCGCCGTATTCATGGTCCACCATCGCGGCCGTGGCCACCAAAATGGGATCCAATTCTGGATGAGCATGAAATGCGGCGACCGGACGACGGAGATGGCTCCAATCCGCTCGAGAAGAAGTCACAACAGCCACACGAAGAGTCATGACCTGCGACGATACTGCCATGAGCAAACAACTGTCTGCGCATGCCAGATGGGCTGAGTTGTCCGATGGTTTGTATCTGGCCAAAGGCCGGTGCCCAACCACCATCGCCAAGCACTTGGACCAGTGCTTGGGTGAACCAGCGCAGGTTCTGGATGCCGGCTGCGGCACGGGTGCGATTCTTGCGGCTTGGCCACGCGAAATCGAACGGACAGGGTTTGACCACGATTCGGGATTGGTAAAGCATGCCGCCCAACGATCACAACCCGGGCTTCGGTACCTGATCGGCACCTTCGCCGAACCTCCAGCCGGGTCTTTCCAATCGGTTTTGGCGCTTTTCGCCGCGCTTCAGTACGTCTTGGATGATGAGGCACGTCAGCAGGCTGTCATGGCCCTGCAATCTCGAGTAACCCAGGGTGGCACCTTGGCGATCGAGCTCGGACCAGATCCTGACACCATGGACCCGCCTATGGCCATTTGGACCAGGTGGCGGGCCGCAGACGGACAATGGTGGATGCGACGGGCCATGGCCACCCCCAAAGATCAAACGCTCGCCATCGAATTCCAATTTCACCGAGGCGGGCCGGCAAGCCCTGTAGTGCATCACGACACCCATTTGATTCGGCCCGTGAGGCGAGACTGGTGGATCGCCCAGTTTCCTCCCCCCTTCTGGACGGTCAGATTTGACCACATTCCCGGAGGCGGCCCTCTTTTGATCGCCTCAAGAGCGTGATTTTCAGCCGTCAGAACAGAGCAATTGTCCCGGGGAGTGGTATTCTGTTCTATTCGAACGGCACCGTCAGGAGATTTTCACCATGGCCGACATGTTCTACAGCCTCCAAGAAGCCTGCTCCAAACTCGGCAAGACCGAGGAAGAAGTCAAAGCCCTCGTTGCCTCGGGGCAACTGGAAGAAATCCGGGACGGTAAAGACCTGAAATTTGCCGCAGCCGATATTGACGTGTTGGCCGGAAGCAACGACAGCGTTGGTGATCTCGATGATGCCCTCGGGGGTCTTGGTCTGGAAGACACTTCAGGGCAATCGGGCTTTGGTTTGGGACTGGCCGACACCGGCACAGGACTTGGACTGAGCGACACTTCCGAAAGCACCGGCGTTTCGATGTTCGATACAGCGGCGCCCGCAGGTGGGACTGCCGGTGGGACTGGTGCCAGTCTGGAAGACTGGGTCGACGACGACCCGGAAGCCACCCAAATTGGTGATGCGATCGGTGATGACCTTTCGCTCGAAGCCGTTGGATCTGGTTCCGGCCTGTTGGACCTGACTGCAGACTCAGACGACACCGCCCTCGGTGCGGAACTGCTGGATGAAGCCTTCAACGACGACAACGATGCCGACATGCCGGCTGGGGCCACTGGCCTGTTTGATGCCGCAAGTTCCGTCGCCCCGGTCGTGGCCGCGGCCCCAATGGCAACACCTCTTGCCTCGGCAGAACCCGAAGTTCAGGATGGTGGCGGGTCTGGACTGGCGATCGGTATTTCCGTGGTCGTGCTGCTGGCCTTGGGTGTGGTGCTTTGGATTGCTGTCGCTTCCGTCACGGGAATCACTCCTAGCTTGGTGACTTCGATCGCCGAAGCAGGAGGCGTGGTCGTAGCGGGCGGAATTGCCGGTGGAGCGTTGGTTGTCGGAGCCATTGGCTTCTTCTTTGGCCGCATCGCTCTCGATTGACCGAAGGCCAACGCTTTCCCAATCTGGACCCAAACAAAGATCTTTTGCAATCTTGAACGTCTCTGGCCAGCTGAACGCTGGCCAAAGGCTGTCGCATTGATGATTTAGAAGTTGGCAAATGCGCACGCCGTCCTTACGGTGACAGTGTCAATCAAGAGGAGGATGGCATGTCCCGGAAGCGTGGATTCACCATTGTTGAGTTGCTGGTTGTGATTGCCATCATTGCCCTTCTGGTCTCCATTTTGCTACCGGCGATTGGCAAAGCCAGAGATCAAGCCAAACTCACTCAATCTCTAACGAACCTGTCTCAGTTGGGGAAAGCCCATGCCGCGTATGCAGCGGAATGGAACGACCGTCAACTCACCTACATCGATGACAACATTTCTCAGTACGGCAACAACGTCGCCGCAGCCATCGTTGGGTACTACCAAGCCCACGGTTCACTCCCCGGTGGGCGGGATTCCCCAAGCAACCACCCCCCGGTGACGCTTGGGTTTGGATACGAACGCAACAGCGATGGCAGTTTGAACGGCACCTACCGGATGTTCCGGTACTTCCAGGAACCCAACAGTCAATTCGGTGGAAACTACGCCATGATCCAACCCATCTGCTTCGGGTACCCCATCCCCTATTTTGGGTCTTGGCGTATCTCCAACTGCAACCTTTTCGCGCAGTACGTTGGCGGCAAGTTTTATGACCCCACTTTCTACGCGCCCAAAGACACCGTGGTACTGGACATTGTCGAAGGGACCGGGTGCTTCAAAGATCCAGGGGAGTACTGCCAGAATCCACCGATCCCTCCGTACGGAGCGATCCCCTACTGGACGAGCTATGTGATGAGTCCCGCAGCGATGTTCGCGCCAAACGTCTTTCCCAAAGATGGCTCTTGGCGTGATCCTTGGACAACCGGAGGACCAGGGTCCTTCCGCTCACCCTCACTGGGGCAAGC
>CALDQF010000400.1 GCA_937911845.1 uncultured Phycisphaera sp.
TTTCCAGCAGCTTCCGTGTCCCCACCTTCGGTCATGGCGCGAGATGCGGCAAGATTTTTCATCTCAGTATCTAGGTCGCCGTCAGAAGGATCGAGTTCACGTGCCTTCGTACCAGCCTGCTGGGCCAAGTCCCAATTGTTGGCCTCCCCGCAAAGCCGCATCAGTTCGACCCAACCTTTCTTCGAGGTCTTTCCACTCAGATGCATTTTGAAGATTGTGTTGGCGTGATGGTTGGCCCAAGGCATAGAGTCAAACGCCAAAGATTGACGCATGAATTCGAGGGCTGCCTTGATGTTGCCAAGGTCTCTCAGCCATGCGTAATACGCACTTGCAAATTTGCCGTAAGGCCCCATACCCTCAATCTCTTTCTTTTCGGAGGAGGGTGCTGATTTTCCACCTTGATCTCGGTGCAAGATGGCACAAGACAAAATGGACTCGACCAGGTCGAGTCTCGTGTTGTCAAAGGAAAGGCCACTGGCGAACAGTTTCAACGCATAGGCGTTCTGGAGGGAATCCTTCGCGTTGTCGGCGTGACGAAACCAAGGGTCCGCTTTGGCGGGATTCGGTTGAATTGAGGCTGGAGTCTCACCGCTGGCGGATTCCTGTGAATCTTTTGGCTTTTTCTTTCCAAAGAACATGGCAAGTCACCTCAATCTTGAAGTCGACCACTATACGAGATGTCACGTGAGATTCGCCCAGTTTGCTTGTCCGCGTCGTACACTTGGTAAATCGATCCCTCAGAACTAGAAATCGTGTCATGGCCTAACCCCAGGCTGCGAACTCGCGCAACCCATGTCCCCTCTCCGGAAGAGGTCTCGGTGGTCGCGCCGAGGATGGTTGAGCTGATGCATGAGGCATCAGGCATCGGTCTTGCCGCCCCCCAGGTCGGACTTCCTTGGCGGATGTTTGTGACCCACGTCCCAGACGAAGACCCAATTGACCGCGTTTTTGTCAACCCGTCGCTTCGTCTGGACCTGTGCGGTCTCTCTCCGCAGCCGTACGAAGAAGGCTGTCTCTCCTTGCCCGATCTTCGCTTGGATATTCTCCGCCCCAAAGGGGCCACCATCTCGGCGACAGGTGATGATGGGCGCCCATTTCAGTTGTCTGATGTTGGCCTTCTGGCTCGAGTCTGGCAGCACGAGTTTGACCATCTTGAGGGAAGGTTGATCTTTGATCTTGCCCAGCCAGTTGATGGCTCCATCGTGAAGCGATGGAGGAAGGTGTACGACGCCCAATGAAAGTTGTATTCGTAGGGTCCGGCGCGTTTGGCGTTCCAACACTGCGTGCTCTGGCGGGGACTTCGTCGCACAATCTCGTGGGTGTCTTAACCAAGCCGGGTATGCCGGCTGGCCGTGGCCAAAAAGTCAGGCAGACACCCATTTTCGATGCGGCCAACGAAGTTGGCCTTGATGTCGTGACCCCAAAGTCAATCAATGATGACTCCGGCCAGAAGTGGCTTGACGAGAAGTCTCCCGACGCCTTGGTGGTGATTGCTTACGAACGGCTCTTGTCTCGACGCGTGTTGGACGGCCGCTTCGCGTGCAACCTTCACGCGTCCTTGCTCCCTCGATGGCGCGGCGCGGCACCAATCCACCGCGCTGTTCTCGCCGGCGATAAAGAAATTGGCGCTTCAGTGATCGAGCTCGCCTCTTCGATGGACACCGGCGTCATTTTTTCCAGAAAGAGCGTTCCGAGAGACCCCTTGTTGACCACTGGAGAGTGGCACGATCGAATGGCGGACTGGGGGCCTGAACTCATCATGGGGACCTTGGACGCTTTCGCCGATGGCAACCTCATGCCGATGCCTCAGGATTCTGAATCAGCGACCCATGCCAAGAAGTTGTCGAAGTCGGAAGGGGTGTTTGATCCGCAGCTTTCTTCGGAATTGGCACTTGCTCAGATTCATGGACTTGAACCATGGCCTCGCTGTACGACGGCCATAGCCGGTGTCCGCGTCCAACTCCGACGGGCCAAGATGGCGCAAGAGGGGCCTGAATGTGCAGGACTCGTGGATGAATTCGGACATCTCCGATGCCGTGATGGCTGGATTGAAGTGACGGAAGTTCAGCCCGACAGTCGTAAGTCGATGTCATTTACTGGCTTCGCCCGAGGCTTGGCGTGCGAGTGGCCTCAGCCAATCTCTAGCGTTTGATTTGTCCACCCACTGAGCCATTTGCCACGGGGCCCAAGGAGGCCATCCGCCGGTTCGATGTCATACATTTTTATCTGTTGGAACACATCCAGATTCCAGGGATTTTTCGAGGGTGGATATGCGAAATTTTGCAGCAGCTGTTCTTCTTACCGCGGCTCCATGGGTCTCAGCGGATTGCCAATCTGATGTCATCCCGTGGCCTGAAGGGTTTGGAGATCTCTTTGGCTCTGGCATCACAGGCGATGCTGAAAGGATCATGGTGGGGGTTCCTGATGCATCGCTCGGCGGCTTTTTTGAACATGGTCGTGTACTGGTTTCAAACACCGATGGAATTTTGGTCGAGTTACCAATGCCGCCTCAAGAGTCAGGCCTCCGCATTGGTTCCGATGTCGCACTTTCAGACGGCTACGCCTTTGCCTCATGCACAGGTCGAACCGACGGATTCAACGGCAATGTCGGCGGCATTCTCTTCTGGAAGCAGATGTCCACGGGCACTTGGTCTGTTCCACAGCTTCTGTCCCGCCCCGACTGGGACGATCAATTCTTTGGCGGATATCAGATCGCAGCATCCAACGGTGTGCTAGCAGTAAGTGTCCCTGGGCTGGTTGGCGGATTTCCCGCTGGAGCTGGCGCGGTAGACCTATGGACTGTTGCCGGATCGGCTGACTTTCAGTACGCCGGTCGACTTTCTGATGGAAGTGAAGCAGGATCGTTTTTTGGAGCGTCGATCGATCTCAATGATTCGCTCCTTGTGGTCGGCGCACCGATCGCTGAAGCTGGGCGAGTGCATGTCTACGACAGATCTGGCACATCTTTTGCCTACCGCGGATTCCTTGGAGGCAATTCCGAAGGTGACCAGTTCGGCGCCTCTGTGTTCTTGAACGGCAGCACCCTCTTTGTTGGTGCGCCACGTGTGGGCGCCGCCAATGTTGGCGAGG
>CALDQF010000401.1 GCA_937911845.1 uncultured Phycisphaera sp.
AAGGCCCGCCAAAGGCAAGTTGCCCCTCGGCGTGGGCATCCATTGGGGGACCGGCGAGCAGTCCTTTGGGGGCCAAATGTTCCGAGATGTGGGTGGTGGAATCCATCAGTTCAATCCCCGCGTTCGACAGCTCTTTGGCCAGGGCCCGCACGAGGTTTCCCGTGCGGCGATCGCGTCTGAGATCACGGTACCACAGTCGCAGGGCCCGCCAATCGGGTCGCTCACGCAACTGGGCCAGTGGGTTGTGGGCCAACTTGGCACGGTCCACTTTGCCCACCATCACCACTTGGTCGCATTGGCCCCGGCGAAGTTGTCTGATCCAAGAGCCGAGCTGCATGGCGCCCACCGGTCTCCATTCTTCGGCCAACGTGCGAAGGTCAGGGTCGGCGAAGCCTCGGAATGGCAGGATCACAGGTTGAAGGTCACGATCCTTCATCCCTGCGGCCACCAAACGGGGCAAGACGCCCGCTCCAGCCAGCAAACCGATTCGACGGCTCAATCTCGACCTCCAGGTCGGAGATCGGCGTCGTCGACGGCATTGGCATGGCTGGCTTGCATCGCGTCAAGCAGAGTGTTGGGATCTTCGTGGACTTGAACCAACTCTTGCGTCACGGGACGAACGAAACCCAAAGTCGTTCCGCGTTCGATCAGTTCAAGCAGCGCGTCGTTCATGGGACCATCACGAAGGAGACCAATGGGGCCGCTGTGCTCTCCCAAGAGGCGTCCCACCAAGACTTCGAAGAATTCTTCCCATGTACCGATGCCGCCCGAAAGCACCACAAAACCATCGGCGAGTTCGATCATGCGTGATTTTCGAGTGCGCATGTCTGGAACCACTTCCAAAACGTCAGCTTCTTCCCAGCCTTGCTCGAGGTCTCGAAGCCGTTCGGTGATGACACCATGCACCCGACCGCCGTTTGCTTTTGCCGCTCGGGCAACTTCCCCCATGAGGCCAATAGAGCCGCCGCCGTAGACCAGCTCAAGACCACGCTGGGCAAGGGCCGTGCCAAGAGATTGGGCCGGAAGACGCAGGGCATTATCAATTCGATCGCTTGAAGCGCAATAGACGGCGAGGCGTTGCATAGGAACCCGTACGATATCCCCATGCTGGAGCCGGCTACAGATTCTCCATCCTGGACACTGGTGTGGCTGGCATTTGGCTCCGGATTGTTGTCTTTGGCCGCGCTCTGGAAACTGATTCCTTGGGCCCGCCGCCGCGGGGCCCTGGACACTGCCGGGCACGCCGGGCACGTCAAAGTCCTTCGTGAGGTGCCCAACATTGGCGGGCTGGCCTTTGCGCCGCTGCCCCTGCTGGCTTTGGGGCTCTTGGCTCTGGTACCTGGGCTGGTGCTGGGAGGCCTCCCCAGTGGTTTGCTCGAGCACCAAGATCGCATCCTGGCGGGGCGTACCGCGGCCGGAGTCATTTCGTTGGGTGGCTTCTTGCTGCTGGGTCTAGGAATCTTGGATGATCGTCGCGCACTCCCTGCTTCCATCAAGTTGATTGTGCAGGTTCTGGCCGCGGCTTTGGCCGTCTTCTGGGGAGGGGCTTCGGTGTTGGAGTTCGCCGGGCCAACCATCTCGGTGGTGGTTTCTTTGCTTTGGATTGTGGCCGTGACCAACGCAATCAACTTCATCGACAACATGGATGGCTTGGCGGGAGGGCTGGGGCTCATTGCGGCGGTGGCTTTTGGGTGTGCTGCGACCTTAAACAGCCAATGGCTCGTGGCAACGCTGGCCGCGATTTTAGGAGGCGGTTTGCTGGGGTTTCTGCGGTGGAACATGGCCCCGGCGAAAGTCTTCATGGGCGACGGTGGATCGTTGCCGACCGGTTTTTTGTTGGCGGTTATCGCCGCCCGAACCACGTGGTGGGACCCCGCCGGAGAAGCAGGTCCAGCGGCTGGGTTGGTTGGGCTCTTGGTCCCACTGGGCGCGCTGGCGATTCCGTTGTACGACTTGGTGGCGGTGACTTGCATACGACTGCGAGAAGGTCGGAGCCCCTTTGCCGGGGATCAGCGTCATCTTTCGCATCGTTTGGTCCAGCGAGGGATCTCTGGGCCCAAAGCGGTGTTCGCGTTGTGGTTGTTGGCCGCGATCTTTGCTGGGTTGGCGATCGCGGTGCCCCGCGCGGCAGCGGAGGAAGCGATTTGGGTGGCGTCCGGTATGGGGCTGTTGCTGTTGGGATTGTTGGTGGTTGATCTGCGGGGACTCTCGAAATGACTGGGCCAAAAGCTCTGGATCAGTCCGATCGATTCCCCATGATGCTGGGGGCGGGCTTGGCTGCGTTGGGTTCGTTCGGTGTCCTCACGGCCATGGTCGACCAACGGCATCTGGATTTTGCTCCGGGGCTGGCGGCCGGGGGATATCCCGGTTTGGGGCCCAGCGGCGCGTTGATTTGGTGTGCTGGGTTGTTGATTCTTTCGGCGTTGGTCTTTTGGCGCTTCGGTGTTGATCGATGGCTAGCGCTCGCCACAAGTGTGCCATGCGTTTGGCTTGTGGTTCAACTGTCCGGACCGAGCGAGCACGGCTGGCGGGGGCTCGTTCTTGGTGCAGCGGTTTGGGCCGCCTTGGCCGCCATGCGGTTGGCGGCATTGCCCCAGGTTCGGCGCGTGATGGTGGCGGTTTTGATTTCGGTGTTGATGCCGTTGGGTCTGCGTGCGGCGTTGCAAGTGGGCCCAGAACATTCGGCAATGGTGGCCCTGTGGGAATCCGATCGGGATGGGTTCCTCGAACAAAGGGGGTGGGCGCCCGGAGGCGAAGAAGCACAGGTGTTTGAGCGCCGGTTGTACGAAGCCGTACCAACGGGATGGTTCGTCTCTCCGAATATCTTTTCAACCGTCATCTTGGGAGCAGGGTTGGTCTGCTTGGGTCTGTCTTCACAGCATCGTGCTTGGTGGCTCGCGGTTTTGGGCGTCGTTTGGTTGCTGCTGCTCGCGGGCTCAAAAGGCGGATTGGCAGCCTTTGGGGCAGGAGTCTTGGTGTTTTTTTGGCAGCAATCGGGTCGCGTGCTGCCAAGGTGGGCGCCCTTGACCTTGATGTTGGGGGTCGTGGTGGTTGTGGTGCTTCGAGGCTTGCTGCCCGAGGGTGTGGTTGGTGAAGAGAGCCTTCGGGTTCGGGGTGGCTACTTGCGGGGGGCTTGGCAGGTCTGGCAGAACAACCCTCTCGGGGTTGGCGTTGATGGATTCCAAGACGCGTATCTCGGGGTCCGCCGTGCTGGCGACGCGGAGGAAGTTCGGTCTGCTCATGCGCTCTTGGCCGACTGGTTGGTGATCCTGGGGGTGTTTGCTCTGCCTTGGATGTGGGCTTTGGCCCGAACCACGTTTTCACTCCGCGCAGGAGATTGTGTCCCAGCCAGCGGATTTCTTGCCGGACTTTCAGCAGCTTTGGCCGCAGCTTTGGCCTTGCAGGTTGAGTTGGCTTCGGTGGCGGGGACTTCCGCGTTGTTGCGTGTCTTCGGCGTGCTTGGCGCTGGTGGCGTCGCGTGGTGTCTGGCCACCGGTGCCGCGTCGGTGGGTCGCGGTGTGTTTGCGGCGTCGCTGGCGATGTTGGTGCATGCTCAACTTGATGTCACGTCGGTGACTCCGAACGCAGTGGTCTGGGGCGGGCTCTTGCTGGCCATGGCGGCACCAGCGATGCCTCAGAAGAACCAGTGGATGGGCGTGCTGCCGGCCGCTCTTGCGCTGGTGTGTGTTCTGGCCGCGCGCCAAACCACCCGGGCGGCTCGAGATTTGTTGATGCTGGAAGCGGCTATTGCCAGTCAACAGTCTCCCCAGTGGGTCCCTGCGTTGCACGAGTGGCCCTACGACCCTCAGCCGCTCCGAGAAGCGGTGCGTTTGGGATGGGCTTCACCGGAGGGCCTTCGCTCAAGTCGTCAAGACCTGCAGTTGAAGTCGAACTTGGTTTCCGAACCACGTGCATTGCACGATCAGTTGTTGCTGCTCAATCCGTACGGGAGGACGCTGCTCGATCGCGCTGCCCAAGCCCGATGGAAAGCGGGTGACGTCGATGGCGCTCGGGGTCTTTGGCAACGCCGGTTGGCGGTGGACGATGCCACTCGAGATCCGGCCCGAAAGTTGTCGGCCAGCAGACGTGCTGAAATTGAAGAGCGAATTGGCCGTGAGCCTTAGGCGGCGGGCAGAAGTCCCGCACCCGCGTTCCCGAGGAACCAAATGGCGACGGCCACCAACAGCATGCCCATGACTTGCTTCAGGAGCACACTGCCTGGTCCAGATCGAGGCAAAGCGGACAGCCAGTTGGGCTTGGCCGTCAACAACAGATACGGGAAGGCCATGCCGGCCCCCATGACCAACAAAGTCAGGAATGCCAGTACTGGAGGCTGAGTGGCGGTCCAAGCAACCGTGGCCCCCAGCAGCGGTCCGGTGCATGGGGTTGACAGCACGGCAGTGAAGACCCCCATGAAGAAGGAGCCTCCGGCCGTCTCGCTGGTGGGGTTGAAGACCGTCAGCGCGGCGGGCAATCGAATTTCGAACAACCCGATCATGCCGACCCCCATGCCGCCAACGATCAGTCCCAGCAGGCCGCTGAGCCACCACTTTTCAAATTGCTCCCCCCAATCCAGCCGTTCAAACAACCCACCGACGCCGGCCATCAAGATGCCCAAGACACCGTAGAGGGCCAAAATTCCGAGCGAAAAGACCAAGCCCAGCCGCAATGCTTTGGCGGGTGAGCTCTTGGCGTGGGCTTGCAACGAGAGCACTTTGAGGGGGATGACAGGTAAGACGCATGGTGTGAAATTCATCAAGAATCCCGCCGCGAACGCCAAAAGGAGGATCAAGAACGTGGCATCGGAGGCCACACTGAAGCGCAAGCCCAAGAAGTCAAATGTCTCCCCTTCACTCGCCTCGGTGGTTTCGCCACGGAGGGCGGCCAGGACATCGGAGGCATCGGGCGCGATGGGGCCGCGGAGGGTGATGGGGGTGGCTGATGAAGGAGGCCATACCCCAATGAGGGGAATCCCGCCGCCACCCAGCTCATCCTTCAAGGTGTCTCCTTGTGAGTTCTCTGCTGAGAAATCCACTTTCATGGCCAACACGTTGTCTTGAGACAAGGCATTGAGCACGGCCTCTGAGGCCAGCATGATGCGTTCGTTGACTTGGCAGTTGGCGCACCAATCGGCGGTGAACTTCACCAACACTGTTTTGCCTTGATCTCGAGCGCTTTGGAACGCTTCTGGTTGGTATTTGACGAACGCCGCGTGCGGATCGCTGGTGGTCGCCAACACAAAGGTCAGGGCGCCCCAGCTGACCAATCCGCCAACAAGCAACACGACAAGTTGGGTGATTTTCGATGTGGCAAAAGCCAACGTGCGCACGACCATCCACCCCATGGCCAAGACCACCAGGCCTCCCGAGAGCCACCACTTCAAATCTCGAAGGGTGTCCAAAGAACCTTCTTTGCTGGTTTTTGAGTTCTCAGCACTGGTTCTGTCGGTGGTTGCGGGTGTCTCGGAGGATGCCGGCGTGCTGGAGGCCAAGGCCTCACGAACCGTACTGGCATCTGGGTTGGGCAGGGGCTCAAGCGGGGCGTCGCTGGTCAGAACTTCGACGTCGAAGTTGATTGAATCTTCCCCTGGCATTTCGCAGACTTGGTCATCGCAGGCTTGCCAAGCAATTCGTAGATCGACAGATGTTGCCCCAGCGGCGTCGGCGGTGATGCTGATGGGGAAGATCACCAAAACCCGTCCTTCGTACCCACTGGCGTCCTGCGCAAACATTCCTTCACCGATTTTGAAATCAGCGGCTGTAGGCCATACCGGTTGGCCGATGGTCCAGCCTTCAGGGGCGGTGATCTCCAACTCGGTGGGGATGGCATCCGGTTTGGCCTCTGGGGTGCCTTCTCCAGCTTGCAAATGCCAGTGGTCTTCAATGTCGAGAACGACGGCGAGGGCGCCATCGGTGCCCGCTTGAGGGTTGGTTCCTGGCCAAGAAATCAGATCGACCGAGAACCGGTCCATCGCGATGGGGTCTGCGGTTCCAATGCTGTTGAACAGGGCGATCAAAATGAAGGGGAGCGTGCGCATGGGATCTCTCACAATGAGATTCAAGGTTGACTTCGGATTCAACCGAAATGATGAGAGTTCATCCTATTCGGGGTGAGACGCAGGGAAGGCAGGATGCCCGGATGCAAGACGGACTCGATGGTCCCCAAGTCAGATCGCTTTTGAACGCTGTACGTGGTGGAGAAGTTCCCGCGGGCGACGAAGGCCCTCAACTTTTCACCTTGCGACCGCCGCCGGCCGGTCGAATCAGTGTCGAAGCCCATGATTTCCGTCGGCCGGATCGGCTCGGAAAAGAGGCTTTGCGGGCCATCCAGACCATTCAGCAGAGGCTTGCCCAAGAGCTGGGACAGAGATTGACCGGCTGCCTGGGAAGTTTGGTGGAGTTCCCCGCCCAAACCATGGAGCAAACAACGTGGGCCGATTATTCGGACAAATTGCCTCGTTTGACCTCCTTTGTGCTGTTTCGTTCCAAAGGATTCGACACCCCGTTTTTCTTCAACCTGCCGCCCAAAGTCTTCTACGCCATGCTTGATCGCCTGCTCGGAGGGGGGGACCAATCTGATTTGGTGATCCCCAAGCGTGAGCCCACCAGCATTGAAAAGCAGATTCGAGCCATGTTGATCAAACACATGGGCGAGGCCTTGACTGCGGCATGGTCCGTGCTGCCCACGCCGGGCTTCCATGACGAGAGCAAAGTGGAATCGGACCCTAAAATGGCCCCTGGACTGGCTCCGAATGAAGTGGTGGTGAAGGTCACCTTCGCGTTTCGGATGTCTGGACGGGAGGGCGAGGTGAGTTTGGCCATTCCGATTCGGGCGCTGGAGCCCCATTTGGATGGCCTGG
>CALDQF010000402.1 GCA_937911845.1 uncultured Phycisphaera sp.
TCCCTTGCGGTCCTCGGCAGCGATGTCTTGGCTGTGGAAGCCATCGAAGGCACCGACGCCATGATCGACCGTGCTGGGGCCCTGGCAAAGGGTCGATCTTGGACCCTGTTCAAGACCAGCGCGAACGACCACGACCGACGAGGTGATGTCCCCGTCATCGGCCCGCACACCATCGCGCGGGTGGCTCAGAACGGAGGCAAAACCGTGGCGGTTGGCGCTGGTCGAGTGATCCTGCTGGAAGCCGAAAAAGTGCGGGCCGAAGCCAACCGATTGGGTGTCCGATTGTGGGGTTTTTAAGCCTCCGAAACCCCATCCACAATCCCCCGAAAAAGCCAAAATTTCGCTAGAATAAACGCGGTTTCCGGGCACTCTCCGGAGTCCTCGAAGAAGGCTTTTTTAGACCCATGACCACCTCCCCATCAGACGCCACAAACCCCGCCGGTTCCGGCGGTCGTGTTGTTGATATTGAGATCGAACGCGAGCTCCATCAGAGTTATTTGCTCTATGCCATGAGCACCATCACCGACCGGGCCTTGCCCGATGTTCGGGATGGCCTCAAGCCTTCCCAACGGCGCATCCTGATGGCCATGCATGACCTCAAACTTGGACCCGGATCCAAGCATCGAAAGTGCGCCAAGATTGCGGGCGACACGTCAGGCAACTATCACCCCCATGGCGAATCGGTGGTCTACCCCACGCTGGTCAACATGGGACAAGATTGGAAGATGCGAGCCATGCTCGTCGACAAGCAAGGGAACTTTGGTTCCATTGACGGGGATCCCCCGGCGGCCATGCGATACACCGAGGCCCGCATGACCCAAGCCGCGGTCGAGATGATGACCGACCTCAAGCTCGACACGGTTGATTTCAAACCCAACTATGACGAGACCCGGGACGAACCAACCGTCCTTCCGGCTCGATTCCCCAACCTCTTGGTCAACGGCGCTTCCGGCATTGCGGTCGGCATGAGCTGCTCGCTCCCACCCCACAACCCCGGTGAAATGCTCCGAGCCATCATGCAGGTGCTGGATAGCCCGGAGGTTTCAACCAGCGATTTGCTGCAAACCGTCCCTGGGCCCGACTTCCCCACGGGAGGTACGGTGGTCGGCCGTCGCGGCGTCGCCGAGGCCTATGCCAGTGGCCGAGGTCGCATCCAAGTACGCGGCAAGGTCTCTCTCGAAGAAGATGCCAAGGGCAACCCCATCTTGGTGATCAATGAGATTCCGTACCAAGTGGTGCAGAACAACTTGATCGAGAAGATGGTGGATGCGGCCAAAGCGGGCCGGATCGAAGAAATTCGGGACATCAAGAACTTCTCCGGGAAGAAGCACCGCACTCGAATCGTGGTGCACCTCAAACGCGGATCGGATCCACATGTTGTGGAACGCAAGCTGTACCAATACACCCCCCTGCAAACGACCTTTTCGATCATTCAAATTTCGTTGGACCGAGGACGCCCCCGCACCTTGGGACTAAAGGCGATGATCGAACGTTGGATCGACCACCGCCGAGTGGTCATTCGACGCCGCACCGAACACTTGCTCAAAGAAGCCCAACGCCAAGCCCACCGCTTGGAGGGTTTGATCTTGGCCGTCTGCGACATCGACGAAGTGATTCGCATCATTCGGGCCAGCCGCACAAGAGAAGATGCCATCGCGGGATTGATGGCGCGTCACTTTGCCATTACCGCGGGACACCGCCACGAAAACATCATCCCCGCCGACCTGCTGCAAGCCAGCCGTGATGCCTCTGGACTCGCCCTTTCTCGGCTGCAAGCGGATGCGATTGGTGCATTGCGTCTAATTCAGTTGGTGGGACTGGAAATTGAAAAGTTGGTCGCGGACTATTCCGAATTGCTGAGCAAAATCCGTGACTACGAAGCCATCTTGGGCGACGATGTCTTGGTCCGAAACATTATTCGTGAAGACTGCACCGACCTGCTGGAAAAATTTGACACGCCCCGACTCACCACCTTCGAAGAAGCTGAAGAAGGCGACTTTGATATGGGCGCGTTCGTGAAAGAGCACACCGTGGCGGTCAGTCTGTCGCACCGCGGCTTTGCCAAACGGCTCCCCATCGACACCTTCCGCGTCCAAGGCCGTGGCGGTACCGGAATCAAGGGTGGAAAAGTTCAGGGCGAAGACGACTTCATCGCGCAACTTCTGGTTTGTGGTTCGCACGACGATTTGATGTTCTTCACCGACACCGGGCGGGTATTTGTAAAGAAGGCCTACGAAGTTCCCGAGGCTTCGCGTACTTCTGCCGGGCGATCGGTCCGGCAACTTCTGGAACTCAAAGAAAACGAATCCATTGTCAGCATGCTTGCCTTGGAAGATTTCCGCGGTACCGAACAAGCCCCAAGCGGCGATTTGTTCTTTGCCACCCGAAGCGGCCGCGTCAAACGCTCGGCTCTTTCTGAGTACAAGAACATCAACCGCTCTGGCCTCATCGCCTTGAACCTCAACGACGGCGACGCCCTGATTGGTGTGGTTCGTACCGAAACCGATGACCACGTTCTGCTCGCCACGGAAGGCGGCATGGCCATTCGGTTCCAAGCCACCGATGCCCGAAGCATGGGACGCAGTGCCGCTGGGGTGAAGGGCATGGACCTCGCCAAGAATGATGCGATCATTGGCTTGATCCGCGTGAACCCCGAAGCCGATCTCCTGTCGGTGACCGAAAACGGCTATGGCAAACGTACGCCTTTGCATGAGTACTTGGTCCAAAAGGAAGATGGCTCCGCCCACCCGCAGAATCGTGGAGGCAAAGGACGGCGTGACATTGTTTCTGACCAACGCAACGGTCGAGTGGTTGCCATCCGCTGCATCGAGGACGGCGATGAAGTGCTTTTCTCCACCGCCTCCGGACAAACGGTTCGAAGTCGAGCGGACGAAATTCGCCGCACCGGCCGCGGCACCAAAGGGGTCATCTGCGTTCGCATCCGAGAGGGCGATCGACTGATTGCCGCGGGCCGCATCGATGCCGCCGCGGTTGCGGGCGATCCTGAATCCGAAGGCGAATCCAATGCCGACGCGTGAATGGCGTGAAGGCGTCTGGCTTTGCGAGACGGGCCCCGAGCCTCAGTTGAGCGAAGACCTCGAGAACCTGGCCTACCGGCTGACCCAACAACTGGAAGGTGGAGGCCCGGATGTGGTGGTGGACCTTTCCATGGTGGAATTCCTAAACTCGGTATGTTTGGGGCGACTCATCGAAGTCCGCGCCGCCTGCCATCGCGGTGGTGGCCGCCTTCGACTGGCTGGAGTCACCGATCGCATTTGGTCCGTCATGCTGGCCTCCAATTTGGATCGGTCGTTTCGCTGCTTGGAAGATGTCAGCACCGCCCTGGCCTCGTTGGCGGTCGAAGACGCCTAAGGCCCCGATGCACTTCGAGGAAGATGAAACCCGCATCGAAGTCGCCCCCCTGCTGGATGTAGCGTTCATCGCGCTTGCGGTGCTCGCACTTGCCGCCGCCCGCGGACCCGACTTGACCATGCTGCCGGCCGGTCTGCCCGTGCTTGGAGTGGCGACCGATCGCCCGGTCAACGAACGCATTGTGGTGAGCTTTGATGCGGACGGTACTTTTCGAGTGAACGGTGAATCCGTGCCCGCCAACGAGTTAAGCATGCGGGTGGCAGATCTTCGGGAATCCACGCCGGAGGCCGTGGTGTACATGGCTGCCGAGCCCAGTGCGTCTGACCCGAGGCTGGACGCCTTCTTGAGGGCGTGGGATGGCCTCTCGACCATCGGAGCAGATTTGAGGATCGTAGGTCGGCCTGAACCGACTCCGACTTCAGACTGAATCCTGCAAGCCGGCC
>CALDQF010000403.1 GCA_937911845.1 uncultured Phycisphaera sp.
CCGGGCTTTCAGTTTGTTGTGCAAGCAGTTGGCCGAAGTGATCGCGGTGGAGGAAGAGGGGATGCGGACGTACGACTTCGCCGACTGGTGCGATATCGCTGATGTTCGGCGTGAAATCGAAGGAGATCAATACCGCTGGGTCCAGACGCCTCGACTGGAACTTCCTGTGCCCCCAGTGGTGCGACTTTTTTCTTACGACAAGTTCCCCAAGTTGGAAACCAAACTATCCCGGCGGAACATCTTTGCTCGAGACGAGCATCGGTGCCAGTACTGCGGGCAACGGTTTCGCCTCAAAGATCTCACCATTGATCATGTCAATCCCCGAGTTCAGGGCGGTGAAAACACTTGGGAAAATCTGGTGTGCGCTTGCTACAAGTGCAACGCCAAGAAGGGGGGACGGACCCCCGGTCAAGCAAACATGATGCTCATTCGGAAACCGCAGCGCCCCAAGGTCGACCCGAATCGCAAACTTCGAGTTGGGCCAGTGCAATTCCGTTCTTGGAAGGCCTTCTTGAACAACGCGTATTGGAACGTCGAACTCCGCGAGAGTTGAACCGCCGCCGGCAATTTGGACTTAGTGGCGGAAGTGACGTCGTCTGGTGAACAGCATGGTGACGTCGCGTTCGTTGCACAAATCAATTGACTCTTGATCGCGTTTGGAACCGCCGGGTTGCACGATGGTTTTCACCCCGGCGTTGATCAGGGTTTCGGGACCGTCTGAGAAGGGGAAGAAAGCGTCGCTGGTCGCAATGGCGCCGTTGGACTCGGCCAAACGCGTCCCCGCCTTCTCGATGGCGATGCGGCATGAGGTGAGGCGGTCCATCTGGCCAGCCCCCGCGCCCAGCAACCCGCGGGTATCACCCACGGCCACGGCATTGGACGAGAGATGCTTGACGATGGTCCACAGATGGTTGGCCGCCACGAGCGTGTTCGCATCAGGCTTCGGCCCGGCCACATGTTCCCAAGTGGTGGCGTCAGTGGTCAGGTTGTCCAGCTCTTGCACCAACGCCCCACCGCGGATGGTCTTGAGTACGGTGCCTGCTTGCTGCGAATCGAGCTTGCCATATTCAAGCAAACGGGCATTCGGCCATCGTTCGGCCAGACGGCTGCTCGCCTCGGGCGAGAACTTGGGGGCAAGGATGACTTCTAAGAATCGACCCGGCTGGGCAATGTGTTCGGCGAGGGGGAGATCCACTTTTGACCACAGGGCCAAGATGCCGCCAAAAGCCGCCACGGGATCGCCGGCCCAAGCGTTATCGAGCACCGAGAGAGGCTCATCGCCCGCCGCGGCACCACACGGGTTGGTGTGTTTGATGATGGCGGCGGCGGCTGGAGCATTTTGGCCGAGGTCGGCAACCAAATCCAACGCCGCTGCGGCATCGGCCAGATTGTTGTAACTCAGCTCTTTGCCGGAGAGTTGTTTCGCCTGAAGAACCCCATCGCCCGATCGGGCGGGGTAGGCCCACGCGGCTTGGTGAGGATTTTCACCATATCGAAGCGCGTGTCCGGTCGAGAGGCCAAGTTGTACAGGGGGGGCGACCGCACTGGTCTGCTCCGCACCGGTGTGTTCCAGCATCCAGGTGGCAATGCCCGCGTCGTAGATGGCGGTGGTGCGAAAGGCTTCGGCGGCCAAAGTGGAGCGGGTTTGGCGACTCAGTTGTCCGTCGTTTTGATTCAACTCGTTTTGAATCCCCGCGTACTGGGCAGGTGACGTGACGATGGCCGTCCACATGTGATTTTTTGCCGCGCTGCGCACCATCGCAGGACCGCCAATATCAATTTGTTCAATCACTTCGGCGGGAGGGGCACCTGAGGCCAAGGTTTGAGTGAATGGGTAGAGGTTCACGCAGACCAAATCGATTGGGGCAATGCCATGCTCCTCGGCAGCGTTGCGGTGGCTTTCCAGTTCGCGTCGGGCCAACAGACCACCATGCACTCGAGGGTGCAGCGTCTTTAGGCGGCCGTCCATCATTTCTGGAAATCCAGTCAGATCGTCGATGGCCCGGACCGTTAATCCGGCGGCTTCCAAAGCTCGAGCGGTGCCACCAGTGGACACAAGCTCCACGCCACGTTCGGCGAGTGCGGTGGCGAAGGGGACAATGTCGGTCTTGTCACTGACGGACAGTAAAGCCCGTCGAACGGCAACGAAGTCTGGTGAATTTTGCACGGTTCAGATCGTGGTCAGTTTCTTTTGCTCAGGCCAACCACACCAGACTTTCCAATGAAAGCCACCAATGGTCCCGTGGTCTGGAGGAACCGGTCAGCTCCTGCTGGAACTTCTGCGCTCATGCGGCCATCTTTTCGGCGGACCACTCGGAGGACGCCATCTTCAGCATCATGAAGGAGCAGGGTGCGGCCATCGTGGGCGATGATTTGACCATCTGCTTTTTTGGAGATCCAAGACAGCACTCCGCCCGGCTCATCGCGGGGAGCGGCTACGAAAGCATGGAGTCCTTTGCCGGGGACAGCGACATAGCAGTCTTCTTCGGCAACCACTGGTCCGCCAGCTGGAACCCCTTCCAGAAGTCGTTCCCACGCCACTGGTGAGTCAAAGTGGTTGTAACAGCGGATGTAGCGGTCGGCGGAGGCGACATACACCTTGTTTCCTGCGATGGCTGCGGGACCAGTGGCTGGCCCTAACAGTTTTTTACGCCAGACCAAGGCCCCATTGCCAGATTGCAGGCAAAGCACACCACCATCTCTTGCCGCGGCCACCAGCAGATCGCCACCAGTCGAGACATCGCACGCCATGGCATCGCCGCAGTCGAAGGCACGCCATGGGACTTCGAGGTCTGGGTTGTACCACTGGACCACACCGCGGTTGGTGCCAAACACCATGTAGTTCCCAACTTCAATAGGGTTGGTGTCGGGAAGTCGGTCCATGCTGACGCGCTTGGTCATGGCGCCGTTGGTCCCATCGAACTTCAGGAGTTCCGAGCCCAGGCCCACCAGCACCATGGGGGTAACTTTGGCTGCCAAACCTTCGCCTCTTCGCATTGCGAACGTGTGGATGAAGTCGGGAGTTGATTCGGCTCCGGTGACTTGAACACTCCACATGATCCGACCGCTCTTGAGATTGAGGCTGGAAAGAAAATTCTGCTCGTCCAGCAAATACAGCTGGTTCCCGAACTGTTCGGCGTGCCGAACTTCCCCGCCGGGCAGGGGCGCGGTCCAGGCCACCCGTCGTCCGATCGCTTTGGCGGTTTCGAATGGAACCCCATCTTCGGCCAAAGTTTGAGTACTGAGGCCAGAGGTGATGGCCAAGAAGGCCTTTAGGATGAAATTTTGCATGCGGGGCATTGGGGCTCCTCGGAGTTGCCGCTTGGGCGACTATGGTGAATGATCCAGTATCTCGACTTCAGGTCCGCATCGTCAAGGAGGAGTCTCCATGTTCACGGGTGTGATTCGTCATTTCGGGGAAATTTTGGCCGCCGAGCCCCAATCGGCGGGGGTTCGTCTGACGGTTCGTCCTGAACCGGAGTTGTCTTCGGTCCGCGCGGGCGATTCCATTGCTCTCGACGGGGTCTGTCTGACCGTGGTTGATCCCGCCCCGGACGGTCTTCTTTTCGACGTGGTCCAGCAAACCCTTGACCTCACTTCTCTGTGCGACCGAAAAGTTGGGGACCGGGTTCATTTGGAACCTGCGATGCGGGTGGGGGATGCCGTCGATGGCCACCATGTCCAAGGGCATGTCGAGGCGTGTGGCACCGTTCTTCACAATGGTGAAGATGCTTCTCGAGGCTGGCGGCTTCGGGTGGAGGTGCCCCAATCCTTGATGGCTTGTGTCGTGCCGCAGGGATCCATCACACTGCATG
>CALDQF010000404.1 GCA_937911845.1 uncultured Phycisphaera sp.
CATTGTGGACACCGCCGGACGGCTGCACGTTCAAGAAGAATTGATGCGAGAATTGGCCAAAATCAAAGAAGTCCTAGGGAGGGTGATCCCCAACGCCCCACACGAAAGTCTGCTGGTGCTTGATGCCACGGCCGGTCAAAATGGGTTGCGACAAGCCGAACACTTTTTGGCCGCAGCCGCGATCGATGGCATCGTCCTTGCCAAGTTGGACGGTACCGCACGTGGCGGTGTTGCTCTTTCCATTCGTGAACACACTGGGGTTCCGGTGAAATTTGTAGGAACTGGGGAACGTCCTGAAGATCTTGAGGCTTTCGATCCCGAGCCATACGTCGATGCCTTGCTGGGCCTCCCGTCGGACTGACGCAGAGCCATCAACTGTCGTAACGAGCAGCCGTTCTTCTCGCCAACAACGCAACTTCGGTGGCCAACTCTGGGGGCGACTCCACCACCACCGCCGGACCCCGACCCAAGATCCACCATTTGATTTCATCAAGTCCGGCAACCTGGAACGTCAGCCGCCATCGGCCATCCGGCATCGGATGTGATTCTTGCGAGTGGTGCCAGCGAATTTCACAGATCGTGGATACGAACTCCGGATCCACCAAAAGGGAGACGTCGTACTTTGTTGGTGAAGGCACCATGGACCAAGCGCCCGCAAGCCACGCATCCAAATCAAAATCTGTCGTTCGGTGAGCCGCCTCACCCGTCGAGGTGGCGCTGATGAATCGTGAAACCTTTAAACATCGAACCGACTCCCGATCGGATCGCCAACCCAAGACGTACCAACCTCGCTCGGCGGCCAACAGATGCCAGGGCGAAAAATCAAACAGCGCTTCTTGACCATCAAGGCGGGCCGATTCGTACCGGCAGGACACTCGAGTGTTGTCCAACATGGCCTGCTGCAACGCCTGGAATACTGGGGCGGCGGCCTCAGGATCGTCAGCACTTGGCGCGAGTCGTACGGTGATCCGGCCTCGTAATTTTTCGGCCACCTCACGGGCGGCATCGCTGGACTGTTCGGCCAACCGACGGACCGCGCGATTCGCCGCATCGAGGTAGGGCACTTGCCCCTTCCCGGCAACTTCTTCCACCAAGACCCGCAAAGCTGCAAGTTCGTCGGCCTCCAAACCTCGGGCCGAAGACAGCACCTCCCCCTCGATCACATACCCCCCCAATTGACGTCGGGCTTTGACCGGAACCCCCGCGACTCGCATGGCATCGACGTCACGAAAAACGGTTCGTTCAGACACTTGCAATTCTGCAGCAAGTTCGGCTGATCCGAGCCCCGGACGAGCCTCAATCATGCGCATCAACCGAAGCAGCCGGATCAGGCGATTCCCGCCGTCAGATTCACCTTCGCCACGTGGCATGTGGAGAGTGTACGACCCCACGCTCTTCGCGCCCTCGACGTACCATCCATCCCGTGTCAGGACTGAAGGTTTTTGGAATCTTGGTCACGCTTCTCTCGGCGTTGGCCCCAGCGGCTTCGGCGCAAACTGTTGATGGCAAATCACTC
>CALDQF010000405.1 GCA_937911845.1 uncultured Phycisphaera sp.
ACTCGGAGGGGTAGTAGAAGTTGAATTCATTCAAGACCACGCCGCTGCCAAAGCACTCATCGGGCACACCGTTGCCGTCGTTGTCGTTGGAGGTGCCGTCTTGAATATCGCAATTGTCCAAGATGCCATTGCCGTTGCAGTCACTCATGTCGGCTTCGCAAGCATCGCCAATGCCATTTTGATCGCAGTCGTTCTGGTCAGCGTTTGGTGTGTTGACGCAATTGTCGCTGCTGTCAGGGATTCCATCCTGGTCGACGTCCCCTAGGGTGTAGTCGGGAAAGAGAATGGTCGCATCTGAGCCGACAACGTCGACAGAGATGTCATCAACCCATGCGAAGTTTGAGGTGCCATTTCCCGCATACATGCGGATATGAATCATCAGGCCATCTCGATCTCCGTTTGTACCAGAGTTGAACGTCCAACTGTGGCTGAGTTCCTCCCACCCAATATTTGAAGTAAGGGTTGAATTTCCGCCCGCTGAGCCAACATCACTTGATGCGTCCTCAGAACCAGATGTGTAGTGAGCCCAGATTCGAAAGCCTTCAAATCCGCCAGCAGCAATCTCGTCGAAAATAAATACTGAGGCATTGATCGTGTCACCGTCGGTAAGCCCCTGAATCCATGCGACATTGGCTTCTGGAGTTCCACCGAGTGGAGTTTCTTCGATGTAAAGCGATTGGCTTCCCGTATTCGGATTGTCTGAAACATTTTCGGCAACGCCTAAGTTTCCGCTACTTCCGAAGATTGTTGCTACGCCATCTTCCCAGCTATAAGAGCCGGTCGCGTCAGCGAGGACTGTTGAACCGATTAGCAAGGGTGCCGCAAGGGCCATCACATTTTTCATTGCAGGGACTCCGTTAGGGGGTTCCTCGAAGTCTAATTCCAGATGGGCCGAATGCCAGCAATCCCCCAGCAATTCACAGTTTCCAAACGAGAACTGGCCCGGGAAAGGTGATTTTTCCCGGACCAGCTTGATTTCGGTCAGATGTGATGACAGTCGTCCCAAGGCCCGGTTCGGCCGCTGGGGAACGTTGGGTCACTTGGGGGCTTCGTATTGTTCGACCTCGATTGGGGTCGTGATCTCGGTGGCCGGGGCTGCGGCTTCGTTGGTGGCGGGGAGTTCTGCCAGCATCGTGCTGCTGGTGAACACAATTTCCACCCGACGGTTTTGAGCCGCACCTTTGTTGGTGTTGGCGACCACGGGTCGGTACTCGCCGTAGCCAGCAACCTTAATTCGGGCTGGGCTTACGCCAGCGCCCACCAAGGCGGTTCGCACTGAAATGGCACGGTGGACCGCAAGGTACGTGTTGTTCTTATGTTTGGCTCGAGTAGCAGGGTTGGACACTTTGACGTTATCAGTGTGGCCAATGACTTCGCACTCGAAGCCTGTTGCGGAAGCGGCATTCATGATGTCGGCCAATGCGCTGATGGCGTCGGTGGTCGTGTCCTTCAGGACATCCGAGCCGGAGGAGAAGGTGAAATCACTGTTGAAACGAACGGTTCCAGATTCTTTCTCGAAGGTCAGCAGATCCGAGAAGGATGCCGCAAGTTGGGCGAGATCGGAGGCCATATCGGCCGGAAGCGGTCCCGCCTCAAGCTTGATCAGTCGCTCACGCATGGCTTGCAGGCTGTCACGCGACGAACCAAGTTGCTCACTGATGCCACCAAATTCGTTCTGAAGCGAGGCGTACCGGGCTTCTGCTTCGGACACACGGGCTTCTGCATCATCGATGCGAGCCAAGGCTTCATCCCGCTCGGTTTCCACCACAGATTGGTTTTCTTCCAACGTGTTGTTGGCCATCAACAAACTGTCGTACTGGCTCTGGGGAACACAACCGAGAGCGAAAAGGGTGGTGGGCGCAAGAACAAGCAGGCGAATCGGGGGCATACATCTATCTCCGTAGTTGAGAAAAGTGTACCTCCAGCAAGAACTTCCGCGTCGGGGGGTGGACAAGTCGGGGATGAACCCGGCGATGTTCTCGGTATGATTCAGTCGTGAGCGAAGCAAACACCCTTCTCGAAGAATTGCCTTACCCGCCTGCGGCGTACGAGTTCGTCCGGCAGGGACTGGACCATGCGTCCACCCATCGGCACGGGCAAACCGAAGGGCTCCGCCATGTCTCAGGCGATGAATTGTGCCTAGGATTGGTAGATCTCGCTCAGATTCGCTGGGGAGGCTTGGCGTGGTTGGTGCTCTCCAACTGGCACATCGAGCGCACCGATGATTTTGGTCGAATGGTCTACGCCATGGTGGCCCGAGGTGAGCTCTCAACCACCGAAGATGATCATCCTGATCATTTTCGCTCGGTGGTTGACCTTCGTGAGGTCCTCGACGCATGACGTCATTTGATCGAAAGCATCTTTGGGAAATCCAGGCCGTCCGTGATGTTCTGCTGATTGCAGGCGGTCTGTCCGTGTTGTGGTTGGGCCATGCCCTGTCATCCATCACCATCCCCTTGCTGGTCTCGTTGCTTTTGGCGTACTTGGTGGAACCTCTCGTGGAAGGGTTGGGTCAGCGCGGGGTCTCGCGTTCCCGAGCCGCCGCTTGGTTTGTTGGGCTGTTCGGCGTCTTGGTGGTCGGATTGTTGGCGTTGGTGCTTCCATTGATTGTGGGTCAGACCTTGCGTTTGGTCGATGATGTGGAGTCTGGTGAAATGCAGCGCCGGGTGTTGCGGGTGGAGTCGATTTTGCCCGAAAAGGCGGCACCACCTTTGCAAAGACTGGCGATGTTGTTGCCCGGTGAAGCGGAGCTCGACACGGAAAGCATCCCCGAGGGCGAATTGGAATCCACCAATCCAAACGCCGACTCTTTGGAGATGCAGATTCAACGCATTGTGCAGCAAGAACTGGCCAGTCAATCTGATGATGCGGTCCTTCAACAGGAGGGCTTGCGTGCGGCCGGTGCCGCCTTGACCAGTGCTTGGACTGTTCTGCTCGCCATCGTGGATGCTGGTTTCTTGTTGTTTTTGATCCCGTTCTATTTTTACTTCTTGGTGCTGTGGTACCCGGAAGTGGTCCGGTTCGGAGCTCAATTGGTGCCGCGCGACAACCGAGATGCGACTTTCTCTCTCTTGCAAGAGATGGACGATGTCGTGAGTGGCTTTGTGCGGGGTCGGCTCTTGGTGAGCTTCCTCATGGGCTTGATGTTCAGCGTGGGGTGGTGGCTGGTCGGGGTGCCCTACGCGTTTGTATTGGGTATGGCCACGGGGATCTTGTCGACCGTCCCCTTTGTCGGGGGGATCGGAGCGCCAATTGCCATTGGTTTGGCCGTGTTGGCTCGGCTGGAACTTCCTGAGCTCGAACGCGCCGCGTGGTGGATGCCCGTTGTGTTGCCGGCCGCGGTGTTTGGCTTGGTGTCCGCAATAGAAGGCTGGGTGTTGTTGCCGCTGATCGCCGGTCGGGCGACGCGATTGGATCCGGTCACCATTGTGGTGGCGGTTCTTGCTGGTGGCGCCTTGCTCGGGGTCTACGGGATGCTGCTTGCCATTCCGCTGGCCGCTTGCATGAAGATTCTTGTGATTCGAATCGTGTTGCCTCGGCTCCGAGCTTGGACCCGTGGTGATGCCGCGGATCCGTTGCCCATTGATGATGGGCAGTAACGCAAACTAACGACGCTTCTTGCCCTTGCCTTTTTTGGCTCCGGCCCGGCGAGATTTGATTTGGGTATTGCCTTTGCCCACACCTGGAAGGCCGGGGATGGCGGGTTGTTCCCGCGGGGTGCCATCTGGACCAAGCATGGACTTGGCCATTTGGCTCATGCCATCAAATTGCTTCATCAGACGAGAGACTTCGTCTCGGGCGGTGCCACTCCCGGCGGCGATTCGTTTGGCCCGGGACCGTTCGATGCGATCGGGTTCGACCCGTTCGGTTTTGGTCATGGAACCAATAATCGCTTCCACACGATCGAACTGCTTTTCATCGATTGGCATGTCCTTGAGCGCGGCCCCCATGCCGGGGAGCATGCCGAGGAGTTGTTTGATGGGTCCCATGCGGCGAATGGCTTTGATTTGCGACAGAAAGTCATCCATGGTCATGCGGCCTTCCGCAAGTTTGACCGCCATCTTCTGTGCTTCTGCTTCGTCGACTTCGTCCCGGGCTTTTTCAACCAAAGAAACCACGTCGCCCATGCCCAAGATTCGACCGGCCACCCGCTCGGCGTGGAAATCTTCCAGTTGGTCGCTGTGCTCTCCAATGCCCAAGTGGACGATGGGAGCGCCGGTGACGCGTCGGACCGACAGAGCCGCGCCGCCCCGAGCATCTGAATCGAATTTGGAAAGAATGACACCGTCCACTTCCAGCCGCTGGTGGAACGCTCGTGCACTGTCCACCGCATCTTGGCCGCTCATGGCGTCAACGACCAGCAGGATGCGATGCGGACGCACTGCCGTGCGAATCGCTTCGAGTTCTCCCATCAATTCGTCATCGATGTGCAACCGACCGGCGGTGTCCAACAGGACGACATCGTGCCCTTCGTCCCGTGCTCGGTTGATGGCATTTCGGCAAACCGTGACGGCTTCGCCAACGGCCCGTCCGAACTCAGCGCAGCGTTCCGGTTCGCCGTGGAATGCCACTTGGCCCGATCCACGCCCGGTGGATTCCACGCCCTGCACCACGGTTTGGAGTTGTTCAACTGCCGCAGGTCGTTGCAAATCGGCGGCCGCCACCAAGACTTTTCGGCCTTCGTTCTTCCACCGCGCGGCCAGTTTGCCACAGGTTGTGGTCTTGCCTGAGCCCTGCAAGCCACACAACATGACGATGGTGGGTCCAGGTTCAACCCACATGGGGGGAGAAGCATCAGCGCCCATCAGTTCCACGAGTTTGTCGTGGACCACCCCAATCATTTCTTCGCCCGGCTTCAGGCTTTTGGTGACTTCTCGGCCCAGCGCTTCGGTGACCACTTCTTCGCAGAACGTGTCCACCACCTCGTGGTGCACATCGGCTTCCAGAAGCGCGGTGCGCACTCCGTCCATGGCTTCACGAACATTGGTTTCGCTGATTCGACCTCGGCCGGACAGATTCCGCAGGCTTTTGCCAACGCGGTCGGTGAGCATCTCAAACATCAGTCGTGATCACCTTCTGCATCGGGGTGAATTTCAAGGACCACGGAACCGCCTGGGACCAACAGGTCGGTGGCCAGCATGCCTTCGGTAATGGGGGTGCCGTCTTGTCGAACCATTTCCGGTTGCGGATTGGCCTTGAGGTGGGTGCCCAATGCTTTTTCCAATGCTTCTTTGCGTTCTTCCGGGAGTTTTGAATACGCCACCCGTCCGCGGCACTTGGGGAAGGCCGAGCAGCCGATCCAAGGTCCCCTTTTCCCGTCGCGCAGATAACAGGTTTTGCCGCATTTTTCACACTCTTCTTCAATCTCAAGGGGAGGTGGAGCGGGAAGTTTGATGCCACCTTTGCGGTCCAAGTTCAGCACAAATTTGACGTCGGGATAATTCACCGAAGCGATGAATTTTCCAAAACGTCCGGAACGAAGTTCCATCGCGCCACCATCTTCGGGGCAAACGATGTCGACTTGCTCGGGTCCGGTGGGATTGCCTTCCCGGTCGATAGGGCACGCCCATTTGCAATCGGGGTAACACGTGCAGGTCAGGAATTTTCCGCTCTTGCCCAAACGGTATGCGGTGGTGCCGCCACATTCGGGGCACGCCCATTTGGCGGGCTTCAGCTCGGCCCGGACGTTGGGTTGATTCTGAGCATCTTCAAGCGACGTCGAGAATCGCCCGTAGAACTCGCCCAGCATGTCACGCCAATTCTTGTCACCTCCGGCGACCAAATCCAACTCGTCCTCCATGCGCTTCGTGTAGTCGAGGCTCATGATGTTGGGGAAGGAAGCCATCATCACGTCGGTGACCGCCTCCCCGATATCGGTTGCATGGAAGCTTTTGCCCGCCAGTTCGACGTAGTCCCGATCTTGAATGACCGAGATGATGGAGGCATAAGTCGAGGGTCGTCCGATGCCTTCTTCCTCAAGCCGTTTGATCAATGAGGCTTCGGAGTAGCGGCTGGGGGGGCTGGTGAATTTTTGTTCGGGCCGGACGCAGAAAGGGTAGGTCGCGGTGCCTTCTGGGAGCTCGGGCAAGGTTTGGTCATCTGCATTGACCGAGACACCAGAGACTTTGAGGTAGCCATCGAATTCCAAAGTTCGACCCGCGGCACGAAGCACCGCGCCGGTGGCTTGGTCTGCTCGCACCAAACGCACGTTCAAAAGCCCCCATCGGGCGTCTGTCATTTGACTGGCCAGGAATCTGCGACGGATCAGGTCGTAGACCTTCCGGTCTTCTTCGCTTACACCTTTGAGATCTTTCCCTTCGACCGAGGCGTTGGTGGGTCGAATGGCTTCGTGCGCTTCTTGGGCCCCATCGCTCTTGGCGGCGTAGTGCCGAGGTTTGTCAGGGAGGTAGGCCTGACCGTAGGTTTGGTCGATGAGGGTGCGGGCCATCTCGATCGCTTCGGGGGAAAGCCCCGGCGAATCGGTTCTCATGTAAGTGATGTGCCCATTTTGGTACAGCTTTTGGGCGATGCCCATGGTGCGCTTTGGCCCAAAGCCCAGGAAGCTCGAGGCGGCCATTTGCAGGGTGCTGGTGATGAACGGGGGAGCCGGTTTGCGTTTTTGGCTCTTGTGTTCGATTCCAGAGACGTCGTATTGCACGCCGGGGGCCACGGCACCGCGGACCGTTCGACGGAACTTTGCAGGGCCTTTGCCTTTGGGATCCTCATCAATGTGCACTTCGGGCGATTCGATACCGACCGAGGCCGAGATCTTGGTGATCCGATCGCTGAGATCTTCGGGGAATTCCGAGGTGGTGCCCAGTTTGAAGGCTTCGCCATTCAGTTCCACCAGTTTGGCGGTGAATGCGTCGTGGTCTTGACGCCACTGGGCCAACCGCTTCTTGGTGGGGCCTTTGCCATCGGCATCGGTTTCGTTCTGTAGCGCTGCAAACGCTTCGGCCAAGCCAGGAACCGATGTGCCATCCAGAACCAAGTCTGCTTCAACTTCCCAGTGTTCGTCGGGTACAAAGGCTCGGATCTCCCGTTCTCGTTCCACCACCAAACGCACCGCGACCGATTGCACTCGGCCGGCTGAGAGACCACTGGTGATCCGCTTCCACAAAAGCGGGGAGGCTTGGTAGCCCACAATGCGATCCAGGATGCGGCGAGCCTGCTGAGCATTGACCCGGTCCATGTCGATGGAACGGGGCTTCTCAAAGGCTTCGCGAATTTCACGCTCGGTGATGGCGTTGAAGACCACCCGTTTGGCCGAGTCCACATCGTGGCTGAGGGCTTCGGCCAAGTGCCAAGAAATGGCTTCACCCTCCCGGTCAAGGTCGGTGGCAAACCAGACGGTGTTGGCGGCTTTGGCTTTTTTCCGGAGCTCGGTGATGGTCTTCTTGCTGTCGCTCATCACCTCGTAGCTCGGTTCGAACTTGTTTTCGAGGTCGACCCCCGGCACAGCTTCCTTCATGCCCTTGCGGGATTTGGACGGCAAATCGCGGACATGGCCCACACTGGCTTGGACGTCAAAGGTGCCCAGGTTGGCTTCCAATGGACGCAGGTACTTCTGGATGGTTTTGGCTTTCGCCGGGCTTTCCACAATCACCAAGTTGGCGGCGTTGTTGCCACCGGATGCTTTCGAACTCGTCTTCTTCTTGGCCAATGGGGATCCTGAACAGGGGGTGGGATGAGGGGTGAAGCGAGACACGGTGGCGAGATGCAGTCCCGCTGTCAACCTTTATTCGGTTGAGGGGGGGGGTCCACCGTAGGTGGAAAAAATGTGTTTTTCTGCCTCCGAGGCCAATTCTTCGGCGGTTTTCCCCTCCGCGCTGAGCCATATGGTCCGGGGGAGAATTCTGAATCGACGCAGCCAAGTCCGTTGTTGTTTGGCAAATCGCCGGGTCCCGATCTTGATACGTTCGAAGGCGTCTTCGGCCGTGCAGCGGCCCTCGAGGTGATCCACAATCTCCCGGTACCCAAGGGCTTCCCGGGCTTGGCGGCCAAGGCGATTGGCATCATGCAGGGCCCGAACTTCGTCGATGAGGCCGTCGGCGGCCATGGCCTTCACCCGCGCATTGATGCGGCGGTTGATCGACTCCACGGGCCAATCGAGGCCAATGGCCACAAAATCCTCCCGAGGAGGCCCGTCCCAAGCGCGGGAGGCGGTGGGGCTGCCCTCTTCGGCAGCCGCCCGCTCGAGGGCACGGATGGTGCGTCGGCGATCGTTGGTATGGATGCGGTTGGCATCTTCGGGGGCCGCTTTATCTAACCTCGACCGCAGGTCCGCGTCGGACATGGCTTCTAGGGCAGCCCGCAAGACCGGATCAGTCGGGGCGGGGGCATCCATCCCGTACAGCAGGTTCTGGACGTAGAGGTTGGTGCCTCCAACCACAATGGGCCACCGCCCGCCTTGTCGATTGGTGGCGATACTGGCCTCGGCGGCCTCCAGCCAGTCGGCGACGGTGAATGGCGGACCATCTGGACCCACGAGGTCAAACAACTCGTGGGGCGCGGCCGCCCGTTCATCGGGGGTGGGTTTGGCGGTTCCGATGTCCATGCCTCGGTAGATTTGCATGGAATCAGCGCCCAGACACGTGCCGCCGCCGGGCAGACGACGGGCCAACTCGATCGAAAGGCTGGTCTTGCCCCCGGCGGTGGGGCCGAGCACCAACACGATGGGCCGGCGGTGAGCATCTTCGGGTGGCATGACAGGGCGGAGCCTAATCAGGTTTGTGTTTCGAGGCACAGGATGACACTTTGGGCTGGGCTGGCATACCGTGGAAGGTATGAACGCCGACAAGGCCAACCCATCCCCCAACGCAAGCGAGAATCCGCTCCTTGAACTCCACCAAGATTGGAGCCAACGTGCGGAACAGGCTCGCGCCCAGACGGTTCCGGAAGTCGAGCGGCCCGGGGCAGCGGAGGGTCACCGTGTGGGTGGGGCGGAGCCCCACTGGATCCGTTGGGGAGAGGGTGATGATGCACCGCCGGTGGTGGCCATGTTTGATGCCATCGAACTGGAGTACGCGGCATTTCGCCGTGGGGTGGCCGTGGTGGATCAAACACAGCGTGGATGCGTGCAAGTGGCCGGTGCGGACGCTGAAGATCTGTTGGAACGGTTGCTGACCCAGAAGATTGGCGACATGAAAGATGGCGAAGTTCGAGAGAGTTTTCGAACCAACCGCAAAGGTCGAGTGCAAGACGATCTGCGGGTGCTACGCCGATCGAACGACTTCGTCTTGGCTTCGGATGTGGGATTCATTGGGAACACGGTTGAAGCCATCAATGCTTTTGTCTTCGGCGAAGACGTGGAACTCACCAAGCCTCCGTGGCGTTCAGTGGGTTTGTACGGTCCCAAAGCAACCCAGGCACTGGCGGCAGGGTTGGCCGCAGTCGAGGAAGCAGCGGAAGCTGTACTTCTGGTCGATGAACCCGCACATCAGGGGTTTGAAGTCTTGGTGCGGACGGAGGACGTACGAGAATTCTGGACCGCGGTGACGGCCATCGAAAACGCTCGTCCCGCCGGCTGGTTCGCGCACAATTTAATTCGTCTGGAAGCGGGGCAGCCTCAATTTGGGATCGATTTCAACCAAGAGTTCTTGCCCCATGAAACCGATTTGGTCCACCAGCGGGTCTCCTTCACCAAAGGGTGCTACCCGGGACAGGAAGTGGTGGCTCGGATGCAGCATTTGACCGATGGTTCGACCCGGAGGAGGGTGGTTGGTTTGCATTTTCCGGAGGGCGAAGTCCCCCCTGCGGGAGCCCCCATCCTTCGAGACGAAAACGGATCTCCCGGCGAAGTGCTGGGACAAGTCACAAGCAGTGGACCCTCACCCATGGCCTCTTCACGAGGCATCGGTTTGGGAGTTTTGACGAGGGCAGCCAAAGATGCCTCTCTGTTGGTGGTGAACGAAGACGGACCCGGCCGGGTGGAAGTGGTCGAACGGTCCGAGTTGGTGCCACCGGTGTTGCGGGAAACAAAAAAAGACTCGGAAGAGCCCAACCAGGAGGCCTCTTCATGAACGAGTCTTGGTCCATGCCGCCCACCGAAGTGTTGTTTTTGTTGGCCGGCCTGCTGTTGACCATGGTGGTGGTGGCCGTGGTGGGCACGATGCTCTTCCGCGCATACCGAGCTGAGATGCAAGCCGAGGCGGAAGCTGAAGCCGCCCGAAAAGAGAGCGAAGCTTTGGAAAATCAGTCCGAAGAGGACTGAGCCCGTATCGCGTCCCATGCATCGGACCAGTACGGCGTGTCCGCCAACTCGTACCCATGATCTGAAAGTTCAACCGCACGCAGAGCGACACCGCGGTTATCCAACACGACGGCGTACGGTCTCCCGGGAAATCCGAACGCCCCAGTGTTCAAGATGGTTCGATCTTCACGGCGCCAGCGTCCTGCGTTGTGGGAGTGGCCCAGCACCAAGATGGGGGCTTTGACATCGGTGGTATGGGCAAAGCGAAGCGCCCGGTCTGGACATTCTTTCCAGTAGCGAAGCACGGAGATCAACCGGCCGGGATCGCGCATGGCTTTGCGCAGTGAGGTGCCACCGGCAGGGGGGACACGGTCTTTGGGACCCAAATCCCACTCGGCAAATCCAGCAAGACGAGCGATCTCCAATTGCCCTTCGCGAGATATGCGCTGGTGGATGGGCATTTGGGAAGATGCCTTCTTCCAGGCCAAGGCCATTCGTTTGGCCGACAGGCTCCATGGGGCAATGCTTTCGTCAAGCACATCACCATGGGTGACCCAAACCATTCCTTCTTCCAAAAAGAGCTCACGCCGGTCAAACGCTTTGGCATCGTGGTTGCCCGCGATGGGAATGAGATCACAGCCTGCCGACACCAGTCGATCTCGCAAGGTGTGCCAAGATTCGGTCCCGCGTTCTTTCAGTGAGGGGTGGTGCGCTTCATACACGTCACCATTCAAAACCACTCGGTCGAACGGGGCACACAAGGCAGCGATTGACTCAGGTGATACCGCGGCTCTGGTCGTTCGGCCCAGGTGAAGATCGGACAAAATAATGGTGGATGCGACCATGGTTGGGGCAAACACCATAGGTCATCCGTCGTCGACGGTGGCGGGCGGCGAGGAAAAGCAAGAACAGGCTGCTTGGGGCTGGAATCACGCTGGTGGCCACAGGATTTTCATGCGTCTTTGATGGGACAGGCTTGGTGAAGTGAAATTCTGAGGTAAGCCCAAAATCCATGGTTCCAACGTGGTCACAAGGCCGCAATTGGTGCGCCAGCACCAACAGAGACGGCGGACTCTTCAGATTCCCGGGGTGCCGAAGACCTTCAGGGGGAGGAGGGGGCACAGGTTCTCCGGGACTTGCTGGTTTCTTCTTTTTGGTTTGTCTGTGGGCAGAGAAGTCGAGAGCGTCTTGATTGGAATGCGAGTCAAAATTAGGTTGGT
>CALDQF010000406.1 GCA_937911845.1 uncultured Phycisphaera sp.
CGCTTGGGCCCAATCCAACAGTTGAGGGTCCTCTGGGTTCGAGGCCGAATGAAAATCAAACGCCAGTTCAGCATCGAGCCACCGGCCGGTGGTAAGAAGCGCTGCGGCGTATTCAAAAGTCATGTTGGCGGCCACCCGATCCGATTGTGAAACCACAGACAACAAGCCCACCGCCACGCTTGGCCGGCCCGAAAGCCGTTCAATTCGAGCATGCAACAACCGAAGGTCTCGGTCGTTGGGCCTTGAGCCACGCAAGCTGGCGATTCGATCACGTGCCGCAATGAAAGATCCTTGTTGAAGATCAAGCATGGCCAAGCCCACCTCCGCGGGATACGTCTCAGGATCCAAGGCCAAGACGGATTCGTAGAGAGTTCGAATTTCCGCGTGGTCGGCATCGGAGGAAGACGAAAGAACTTGCGCTAAAAACAACGCCGTTTGCAGATCTTCAGGCACCGCTTTTCGGGCCGCACGAAGCGTGAGCACGGCTTGTTCGGTTTGACCTTGTTCGGACATCACCACGGCGGCATTGCGTTGGTAAGCCGCGCGGGATGCTGGATCTCCGCTCAACTCCGCCGCCCGCAAAAATCCGTCGACGGCCAATTGAGCTTTTCCGGAGATCCGGTCACGCTTCCAGCGGGCCAAGTCGATCTCGGCCCGCAGAGCCACCACGTTTGGATCGCGGGGGGCCACTTCAGAAGCTCGGACCACGATGGCTTGGGCTTCGTCGTACTTGCCGGTGTCCAAAAACACGGAGGCCGCACGCAAGGCTTCAGGGTCGGCCTTCGCATCCAAAGCCCCTGATCCAGAGGAGTCGTTCCCACATCCGGAACACCATGCCAAGGTCAAAGCCCACAGCAGAGGCGAAAAAGAGGACATCTTGCCGTTCAGGAATCGTCGCGTGCCCGCGTATCATGCTCGATCCATGACTGACGCGTCACCCCCCGCTGCCGAATTGCCGAAGACCTACGTTCCCAGTGAACATGAACCCGCGGTTCGTGCGGCTTGGGACGCAGCCAAGGTAGGACATGCCGATCCGACCACGGACCGACCGGCGTACACGCTGCTGATGCCACCCCCAAACGTTACGGCGGCCCTACACCTTGGACACGCATTTAACAACACCCTCCAGGACATCTTGGCCCGGCACCACCGAATGCGGGGATACGAAGTCTTGTGGATGCCCGGGACGGACCATGCGGGAATCGCCACCCAGACCGTGGTGGAGAAACGACTGTTGGCCCAAGGGCAACATCGCGCGGAGTTGGGCCGGGAGGTTTTTGTCAATTTGGTGCAGCAGTGGAAAGACGAATACGAAGCAACCATCACCGAGCAACTGCAAAGCTTGGGGTGCAGCGCGGACTGGGCTCGGCAACGCTTCACCATGGATCCCATCTGCGCCAAAGCAGTGCGTTTGGCCTTTGCGAAATTGTTCGCCGATGACCTCATCTATCGAGGCAAGCGTTTGGTGAACTGGGATCCCGTCAGCCAGACCGCGCTGGCCGATGACGAAGTGGAATCCCGCGAAGTGGACGGTCACTTTTGGTACCTGCGGTATCCCCTCGTAGACGACAACGGAGAAGCCACGGGGGAATACGTCACTGTGGCCACCACGCGTCCCGAGACCATGTTGGGAGACACCGCCGTCGCGGTGAACCCTGACGATCCGGAGCGGGCTGCTTTGGTCGGCCGACGGGTCAAACTGCCTTTGGCCAACCGCATCATTCCCATCATCGCCGACGACTACGTGGTGAAGCCGGATGCGAACAGCGATGACCCCAAAGCACGCATGGCCTCCGGTTTCCTCAAGGTCACCCCCGCCCATGACCCCAACGACTGGGACATTGGGCAGCGACACGACCTGGAAGCCATCAATGTGATGGCGCCAGATGGCAGCATCAACGCGGAGTACGGCTGGACCGACGCCGCGGCCATGGAACCCGAAGCCCAAGTCTTGCTGGGACTGGATCGGTTTGAGGCTCGAGAAAAACTCATCGAATTTTTCCGGGAGCGAGGGCTTCTGGAAAATGTCCGGCCCCACCAACACGCAGTTGGCCACTCTTATCGATCCCACGTTCCCATCGAGCCCCGCCTCTCCGACCAGTGGTACGTCCGGGTCAGCGATGACCGTTTGGTGGGAGAAGCGCAGCGTGCGTTGCATCCTGAACAACACACCCAACCAAGCCCAAGCCGGAAGAGTGACGCGGTCTCTCCAGCCGAGGGAGATGAAGCTCTGGCATTCCATCCCAGCCGCTTTGCCAAGACGTACGAATCTTGGCACGCCGACCTTCGCGATTGGTGCATCAGCCGCCAACTCTGGTGGGGTCACCAAATTCCGGTGTGGTCAAAAGCCGTCCCGACCGGAGAAGCTGCGGTTGTCGCCGAACATTGGCGGGGCCGGGGCTTGGCGGTTCAGGTCCAAGAGCCCGAAGGTGGCGCTTCGCTGGTCCACGTGTGTCCTGAAGAAGATGATCTGATTTCCGCCTTGGAGTCCGACGGCTTTGTCCGGGACGAGGACGTCTTGGACACCTGGTTCTCCAGTGCCTTGTGGCCGTTGAACACGATGGGGTGGCCTGATCCAAATCAAGACCAGTCCACCCGAGGACTTCTGGACAAGTTCAACCCAACTTCCGTTCTGGTGACCGGCCGCGACATCATCACCCTTTGGGTCAGCCGCATGGTGATGTTCAATCGATACTTCTTGGACGGAGCCGGACCAGTGCCTTTCCGAAACGTCTGCATCAACCCCATGATCCAAGACGGGCACGGTCAACGAATGAGCAAGAGTTTGGGCAACGGGGTCGATCCGCGGGACATCATCCATTCCCACGGTGCTGATGCACTGCGCTTTACGCTGGCTCAGATTGCTACTGGAACCCAAGACGCCCGTCTTCCCGTCGACATGGTCTCACCCCACTCGGGCAATACGTTTGCGCCAGAAGAGATCACCTCCCCCGCCGGCTATCTGGTGGCGGCTCCTAGCCAAACATGTCCTGACACTGGGAAAACTCTGGTCAGCCCGTATGGAAATGCTGCTGGTCTGGCGACCCCAAGCGAGGAAACACCGTTGGCCAGAAACA
>CALDQF010000407.1 GCA_937911845.1 uncultured Phycisphaera sp.
ACATTCAATTCCAACAGCGAGCCCACCCCGCCAGTTCCTCCCAGCGCGACAGCCAAATCATTCCCTTGCACTCGGCAAGCAACCATCATGGCGGATTCACAAATCACGGGATTGACTTTGCCAGGCATGATGGACGATCCGGGTTGCACCGCCGGCAACGAGATCTCAAACAACCCCCCTCTTGGCCCAGACCCCATCCAGCGGAGGTCGTTCGCAATCTTGGTGAATGAGACCGCGACCGTACGCAAAAATCCGGACGCTTCGACCACACAATCTCGGGTTGCTTGGGCTTCAAAGTGATTCTCGGCCTCGGCAAAAGAAATGCCAAGCGCCGCGGTCAGCCGCTGCGCCACCTTGGCTCCGAATTCGGGATGGGTGTTGATGCCAGTGCCGACCGCGGTGCCTCCGATCGGAAGGTTGGTAGCCAACGCGGAAGCCGCGGCTTCCGCTCGGCCAATGGCTTTGTCAATTTGATCCGCGTACCCAGAGAACTCTTGCCCCAAAGTGACCGGAGTGGCATCCATCAAATGGGTGCGTCCCAATTTCACAATCTCTGAGAAGGCCTCGGCCTTCTCCCGGAGCGCATCACGCAAACGGGTCAATGCCGGCACCAACGAACGGATGATGGCCTCCGCGCCAGCAACTTGCATGGCCGTGGGAAAGGTGTCGTTGGAAGATTGCCCCATGTTGGCGTGGTCGTTGGGGTGCACCGGATTCTTCGCCCCGATGGGTTGTCCGGCGTCCAAACAGGCCAGATTTGAGAGCACTTCGTTCACGTTCATGTTGGTGCTGGTGCCACTTCCGGTTTGGAAAACATCCACCGGAAAATGATCCATGGCCTGCCGACCTTCTGAGCCAGAGACCAACGCTCCCCCTTCGCCATCCAAGCCATCGCGAATGGTTTGGGCGGCTTGAGCAATGGCTTGCGCAACCGAAGGATCCAGACGACCCAATTCCGCATTCACTCCAGCGCAGGCTTCTTTGAGGTGCGCAAAAGCCTGAATCACCGCCGCGGGAACGGGCCGTCCGCTGATGGGAAAATTCAACACGGCCCGCTGGGTCGAAGCACCATGCAAGATGTCTGCGGGGACTTCCATCTCCCCCATGGAATCACGTTCGGTTCTGGTCGTCATATGCAGAATCGTACCTCTCGGCGAAGTCCCGCATGAGGCGAGCTACAGAACCCGCGTGTTCGGGACCGAGCAAGTCATGTCCGGCGTCAGGCAACGACTTGAAGGACCAATTTTTCTCGGCCGCCAGATGTTGGACACTCTCCATCGGGGCGACCTCGTCCTGCTCCCCATGCACCAATCCGATGGGACAATTGGGTGCGATTTTGTGCAGTGGCCCCGGAAGACGTCCCCGGCATTTAAGCCACCAACACACCGGCGTCACCAAGATGTCCGGAGGGAGACCTCTCTGTCGAAGCTTTCCGGCCAAGGCCTCCGCGAGATCGCCCGCCCCGAGTCCCATGGCCCCATTCACACACCCAGCTTGAGCCGCCAGACGCAGCGCTACGCCCGCTCCCATCGACATGCCGGCCACACACCAGCGGGCCTCAGAGGACTCCAGCCATCTCGCCAACGCCTCATGTTCGCATCGCCCCAACTGCACTTCTCCGGAGGCGTCACCATGTCCCGGAAAATCAACCACCACCACCGAACCGGCGTGTGGCAACAGATCTTTCAACACATGCATCCAAACTCGACGGGACCTTCCATGTCCGTGCAACAGAAGCCAATTGGTGGTGCCGTTGCCTTGCAAGATCCAAGCCGCATCCAGCCCTTCAACCTCACGCCAAGACACCCCCAGGTGATCTGGATCCAATGGCAATCCACGCCCCAAGGCCCACCCTTCACGAACTCTGGGAGGACGCACCACCGCCCGGTACACCGACCGCAAAACGAGGACGTACAGGATGGTAAAACCCAGAACCGGCAGGACGAGATATTCCAAAATCGAGGACACGGCTTTGGGAGCGTATCCTCTGCAGCATGACCGAAGCCAACACTGAACCGCTGATTGTGAAGAATGAAGGACCCATTGGAGTGCTGCAACTGCATCGCCCCAAAGTGTTGAACGCTCTGAACCCCGAATTGATGTCGAAGCTGGCCGCGGCCGCCGAAGCCTTCGATGAAGATCCAGAGATCAGATGCATTCTGATCCTCGGTTCAGAACGAGCCTTTGCGGCTGGGGCCGACATTGCGGATATGGCACCCCGCTCCGTGGCCGATATGAAGCAACGCGATCAGTTCCGAGACTGGGACCGGCTCCGCCGGATCCGCACCCCAATGGTGGCTGGCGTGAGTGGGTTCGCCCTCGGTGGAGGATGCGAACTGGCCATGTTGTGCGATCTCGCCGTGGCGGCCGACAACGCCAAGTTTGGTCAGCCCGAAGTCAGCATCGGTGTCATCCCGGGCGCTGGAGGAACGCAGAGGCTGGCCCGAAGTGTGGGCCGAGCCATGGCCATGGATATGTGCCTGACCGGACGAATGCTTGACGCCAACGAAGCCCTCCGGATTGGATTGGTCAGCCGCGTGCTCCCCAGCGAAGGGTTTGAGCAGGCCATGATGACTGTTGGCGGCGAAATCGCAAAACAAGCACCCCTGGCCGTCCAACTGGCCAAAGAAGCGGTTGAAGCAGCGTACGAAACACCCCTCGAAGGCGGCATCATGGCCGAACGCAATTTGTTCTTCAGTTGCTTTGGTACCGACGATCAAAAAGAAGGCATGCAGGCCTTCCTTGAAAAACGCAAACCCGAATGGCGTAACCGGTGATTCCGGTAGGCTGAAGCACTCAGACTGCAAGACATCAAGGAGATCGTATGGATTCGGCATCCCTCAACCACGCCATGATTGATGATCAAGAAGCGCAAGCGGCCCAAGCCGCCGCCGATGCATTTGGCCAACCAGGTCACGAAAGCATCGAGCCGATGTTGATCAGTCAGAGATACGATGGCTATACCGAGGACAACCAAGAAGCATGGCGTCAGCTCTACGCCGAACAAATGGCGTACCTCCCCGATCGCGCTTCTCAGGTGTACCTGGATGGCGCTGAAGCCATCGGCCTCAAGGCCGACGGCATCCCCAACATCGAGCAACTGAACGCGCGGCTTGAACCACGAACCGGCTGGAACTCTGTCCCGGTTCCTGGGTATATCCCCGCCAAAGCATTCTTCGCGTGCCTGGCCGCGCGAAGATTCCCCACCACCATTGTGATTCGTCCTTTGGAGCGTTTGGACTACCTGCCCGAGCCGGACATCTTCCACGATGTGTTCGGACACGTTCCCCTGCACGCGGACCCGGTCTTTGCGGACTTCCTGCAGACCTACGGCCAAGCCGCCCTGCACGCCACCACAGATCAGCAAACTGAAGAGTTGGCCCGTCTCTTTTGGTTCACGGTGGAATTTGGTTTGATCCAAGAGGACGAACGCCTCAAGGTCTACGGATCAGGCTTGATCTCGAGTCCGGGAGAATCTCGGCACGCGCTGGAAAGTGCCGACGTGGAACGGCGCCCCTTTGATTTGGAACGAGTGATCGCCACCCCATTCGAGATTGATCATTACCAGCCCATCTTGTATGTGCTTGATTCTTTCGACCAATTACGCGAAGCCATGCTCTCGTACGCTGGCCGATTGCAGCCCGCTTGATCATGTTTTCTGTTGTTGTCGCACTGATCGTTGGGGTCTTGGGCTGGCTGATGTTCAGCGCCATGGGAACCAAGGCCGCCCTGATGACCCTCTCGATGATTGCGGTCGGCGTTTTGGCATTTCGATTGTTGCAGCGTCAAGAAGGAGGCACGGCCTTTCCTTCAGATGACGAGCCCGAAGCCTGATCCACTTCAATCAGTGGGGCACTTCCTTGACCGCGTTGCGATTCCACGATGGAACGTGCACGACGATTGGCCCATCGCCTTCGACGATTGCTTGGCAGCAAAGACGGGAGTTGATTTGGAGCCCCGGGGCCTCTTCAACACGATCTTCCTCGTCTTCTTCGGCTTCCGAACACTCGGACATCCCCTGGGTGACATACACATGACAGGTAGAACAAGCACAGACGCCCCCGCAGGCATGTTCAATGTTGATGCCGGCATGGACCGCCACCTCAAGCAGCGGCTGCCCTTTGGCGGCTTTCAACTCCCACACGGCCTGATCAGTGTCGGTCAAGGCGTGAGGATCGTCGAGATAAAACGTCACCGAAACGGTTTTTTCGGCGTGCGCGAATTCGCTGTGACCCATGTGCATGCCCGTATCCTAGTCGCATGAGCGTTGGGATTTTGGGCTTGACTGAGTCACAATTCGTGGCCCAGGCCAAACATCTGGATCTGACCCCCGCCGCCGCCGCCCGCGGCTGGCGTCAACTGTTTCGCGAAGGGACCCTCCCAGCCGCCTTCGAGGGCAAAGTCCAACTTCCCTCCATGCCCATCCTGCGCCGCGAACCCGATGGAGCCACCCTGAAATTTGCCCAACAGCTTGAAGGAGGCTTGGAGACCGAAAGTGTGATCCTGCCCCAACGGGGCCGCACCGGACGGATCCGCACCAGTCTTTGTGTTTCTTCTCAAGTTGGATGCGCGATGGGCTGTCGATTTTGCGAAACCGCCACCTTGGGACGAAGGAAACAACTCACTCCAGACCAGATCGTGGGCCAATGGTTCGCGGCGCGTCACAGCGAACAACAAACCATTACCAACATCGTGTTCATGGGTATGGGCGAACCCACCGACAACATCGAAGCGGTCCTCCAGGCCATCCGAATATTGACCGAGCATGGCGGTCCCGCCATTGCCCCTTCACGGATTTCGGTTTCTACGGTGGGCCGAGCGCAAGGCATTGAACGCTTGGCCGAATTTGCCAACGAACGCGGTTTTCGCCAACTTCGCTTGGCCATCAGTTTGAATGCCCCCAACGACGAGGTTCGCCAATCCATCATGCCCGTCAACCGAGCGGAACCACTCGCAGAGCTGCGCGTGGCCATGGACGCTTGGCCCGCGGGTGACCGTCTGCCCATCTTGGTGGAATATGTCCTCATCCCCGGCGTGAACAACGCGCCCGGTCATGCCAGTGAAGTGGCCAAGTTCTTGGCCGGACTGTCCGTCAACCTCAATGTCATCCCCTACAACCCCATCCGCGACTCTCCTTGGCCGGCCCCGACCGAATCTGAAGTGATCGCGTTTTGTGACGAAGCTCGAACCGCAGGACTTCGAACCAAACGCCGCCGCACCATGGGACGTGACGCCATGGCCGCCTGTGGGCAACTGGGAAACCCCAAACTCAAGCGAGAACGCAAACACGGCTAAAGGAACAAGAGGACAAGTCAAAGGTTCCCAGCATGAGGCTAGAGCAGATCGCGGTTCCATTCGTGCAGAGCGACCGCGGTCGCTACCGAGACATTCAGACTCGGCACCGCCGAGGCCATCGGAATGTTGACCACTTCATCGCATGCCGCCAGCACATCATCAGGAACCCCGTTCGCTTCGGCACCGACCAAGAGAACATCACGTTCGCCAGGCTCCACGCGACGAAGGTCCACCGAACGTGGACCGGTCTCGAGCGCGATGATCCGGAATTGCAGCGAACGCAGCCAGTTCAACGTCTCGAACAAGTCGGCCGCGACTCCCCATGGGATGCGAAAAACGTGGCCCACCGAAACCCGGGACGCTTTGCGGTACAGCGGATCGGCGCAAGCGGCATCCAGCAACACCGCATCGGCTTCAAATCCAGCCACGTTTCGAAAAATGGAGCCAATGTTGTCCACATCGGTGACGCCAATAGGCACCACCACCCGCTTCCGTCCCGGAGAGGCCAGGTCTACCAGACGATTTTTGGCTTCCAACTGACGGTGGTGCGGACGATGCCCCGCCGCCAAGACACCACGATGAATACGGAAGCCGGCAATCTGGATCATGCCTGCGAGCGAAGTGACGTAGACGGGAATGTGCTCCGGCAAGCCGCGAAGGACATCGTTCATGTTGTCCACGGCGGCTTCAGACAACAACAAACTGTGCACTTGTTCATGATGCTCGACAAAGCGCGTGACCACACGCTTGGACTCCACCAAGAACAAGTCGTCCCGTCCTCGCAAATCACGATCTCGAACATCGCGATACGGCTCGAGCCGGGGATCTTCGAGATCGTCAATGGGAACGATCACAGTCGAGAACGCACGCGAATTTCTGCCGGAGCGGCGGTCACCACATGATGCGGTGGAACCGATTCAGTCAGGAAGACACCGCCCCCCACCACGCATCCACGCCCCACAACTGTGTCTCCCCCCAAAATGGTGGCACCGGCATAGACCACCACATCGTCCTCCAAAGTCGGGTGGCGTTGCTCGGAACCACGAAGCACCCGTCCGTCGGCATCGGTCGGCAGAGATCGGGCGCCCAAAGTGACCTGCTGATACAAGCGGCAGCCATCTCCGATTTTGGCGGTCTCCCCAATCACCACCCCCGTGCCGTGGTCGATGAAACATCGAGCCCCGATCTTGGCCCCCGGATGAATATCGATGCCCGTCTCAGAGTGCGCCATCTCGGACAGCATCCGGGCCAACACCCTTGCTTGACCAAGATGCAACTCGTGGGCAAATCGGTACACCGCGATGGCTTTGATGCCGGGGTAACACAACCACGCTTCCGAAGGGCTGGTCATGGCCGGGTCACCTCGCTCGGCTGCTTCCAGATCCCCCGCCAACATGGCCCGGAGCCGGGGAATGGAAAGCACGACCGCGTCTTCCAACATGGGATGGGTGCTGGTGAGACCACGCAGGGCGGCCCGCAACCGAACCCGCAGCAGATCAAAGGCATCTTGCCGGGCACGATCCCGAGCGTCTCCAAGCGGAATCCGCTCCAAGGTCCCCGGAAGCAACAATGGCAACACCGCGTCCAGCACCCCCCGGGCTTCGGTTGGTGTCGGACACGAATCCCAGGACTCGCACCCGGGAAATTCGTGCCAATCGTCCAGTGAGTGGTGGGAAGGCATGCAGGGGGAATCGTACGTCTCCTCGTGGTAGGGTGGAACTTCCATGGCTGAGGAGCACTTGGATCTCGATGGCCTCCGGGCAGAACTCAACCGGTACCCCGACGGGACGCCGATGGATGTGCTGAACGAATTGCTGCAGCGGGTCCAAGTGAGCTGTGACGACGTGGCCTCAAGCATCAGATTTGGCGACGAGGAATATGAGCGAAATCGGATCTGCTCGGGTCCAGGATGGGAACTCGTTTGTATTTGCTGGCGACCGGGGCAAACCAGTCCGGTGCACGACCATCGAGGCAGTGGCTGTGGCATTTTGGTCATGCGAGGCACCCTGTCCGAGACCGTGTTCGAGACCACCAGCGAAGGCCCGATGTCCAAGACGGGAAGCCGTGATCTCCACCAAGGAGAAATCTGCGCCAGCCATGACGACGACATCCACCGGATCGAAAATGCCGGCGAAGAGAACCTCGTCACCTTGCACGTGTACACCCCCCCGCTGCGCGATGTCCGACTCTTCGACGCGGCGACTGGCGCGGTTCGACCTTTGACGTACGACGATGTCACAGGACGACCCATTTACTCCGTGACTGGCTAACGCTCCCGGCGGTGCTCGAGGCACCGGCGACGAACATCATCCAGATCCAGAGGAACAGTTGCTCCCCCCGCAACCAATGATTCATGCGAAAGTTTCCGACCAGGTGGAGGCACGCAGATCACTCGAATCATTGGTGGGGACTGATCATCGATCCACGCCGTACAGGGACCTACTCGAGTGCTCATCGTTTCCGCACGGGGATCGAACGCCAGATCTTCAAGGATGGCGCGAACCTCCTCGGCAGCAGCATGCGCGCGAAGGCGAATCTCGGCACTTTGGTTCCAATGCCCTTGGACCAAACGCCCGGTTAACCGAACGTCAGGCCGCAACAAAGCCTCATCAAGAGCTTCCATAGCCCCCAGAGCCGTCTCATAGGCATCGAAGTACCGCTGCTGCACCACCGATGGACCGTCCTTTTGGCGTTCCAAGATTTCCAAATGTTGAAAAACCTCCACCGGCGAGAGGGACGTGTCGACCAACAACGCTTGCTTGGCGGCACGCAACGTGGATCCGGGACGTCGGTGCATCCAATCGGCCAATTGAGCCGCTTGGGACGAAGAATCAGGAGAGGGGGGGGGCAAGTTGGGAGCAACCTTTCGAGAAGAACTCGGACAAACCTATACTGAAAGTATGCAATGTGATGAATGTGGCAAACCCGCGAACGTGCACGAGATCCGAGTTGAGAAAGGCATGAAGACCGAGCGGCATCTGTGCAGCGAATGCGCGGCCAAGGCTGGTCTGACCGCCCAAGAAGCCCACGTTGATGCCCCGACCAATCCCGTCGAAATGATCAAACAGGTCCTCGCAGCTGGTCCCGAAATTGAGGTTCGAGCCGCACCCGAATGTCCAACGTGCGGATCAACCTTCGCTCGGTTCCGAAAAATGGCACTCTTGGGCTGTCCAGATTGTTACCAAGCGTTGGAAGTTCCAATGCAGCCTCTCATTCTTCGCAGCCAAGCCGCCGAGGCACGTGAACTGCCCGAGCACCAAGGGCTCCGCCCTTCAGGCTTCAAATCACCCAGCCAACCCACCAAAACGCTCATTCGGCTGGAGCGTGAACTTCAAGGCGCGATCCATGCCGAGCAATACGAACGGGCGGCGGATTTGCGAGACAAAATCCGAAAGTTCAACGAAGGCATTGAACCACGGGACCCCCCTGAGTGATTCTGCCCTTTGAACAACATGAGGACGACGCACTGCTCGACGTGGTGCTGATCAGTCGCGCCCGATTGGCCCGGAATATCTCAGGCGAACCCTTTGTCAACCGTGCCAACCGAGAAGAACAGATCCGCATTCGCGACGGCATTGCATCTGCGCTACGCGGCCTTCCAGAGCTTGGCTTGCATTGGTTTGATCCCGAGACGGCCCCTTCCGCGGAAGGGCAGGTGCTTTTGGAACGACACTTGATCAGCCCCAAATTTCTGGAGCCCGGTCCCCACCGCTTGGCCGGCTACCGAGAAGACGCCCGCCTCTCGGTCATGATCAACGAAGAGGATCACCTTCGCATCCAAGGCTATGGTCTCGCCGGAGGGCTGTCTTTGGCTTGGGCCAATGCCAAAGGTTGCGAACGGCTACTGGATGAACACCTCAACTTCGCGTTCAATGAACAACTGGGGTACTTGACCGCTTGCCCCACCAACGTCGGTACGGGGATTCGTCTTTCCCTCATGCTCCACCTCCCTGGGATCAGTCTGATCGGAGGGATGGATCGCATGCAACACGCCGCCGACGATCTGAATTTGGAAATGCGAGGCACCAGTGGTGAAGGTTCTGAAGCCATTGGACACCTCCATCAAATCAGCAACCGCCGAACCCTTGGGGTGGATGAAGAAGATCTCTTGCATTTCTTGGAACACGACTTCTTGTCCAGGGTGGTACGTGAAGAACGGAGAGCCCGAGACACCTTGCTGAGCACCCGTCGCGAATTTCTTGACGATCGTGTGCAACGAGCTTTGGCCATGCTCCGCCATGCTCGCCTGTTGGGTGAACGGGAAGCTTTGGATTTGCTTTCTGAACTTCGGCTCGGCATCGCTGCTGGTTTACTCACGGGCGTTCCGCTGCAGACTGCAGGCCAATTGATGCAACGCGTCCGCTCCGGCCACCTGACTCGGGCCACCGGCTGCACTGAGGAAGAACCCCTTCGCATCCAACGCGCCGATCTGGTGCGGCGGGAACTGGGTGGCGACAGCCCCCCATCCGAATCAACGTAAACCTCTGCTCGCTTAGACGTCGGCCAGAGCCGAAAGCGCCTCAGCGAGCGCAAAATCCTTTTTGGTGATGCCGTCGGCGTCGTGGGTGGTCAGTCCGATTCGCACGGTGCACCACCGAATGTCCAAGTCGGGATGGTGGTTGGCTGCTTCGGCCAAGAACCCAGCTTGAACCACGTAAGCGATGGCCGCTGGAAAGGATGACAGCGTGACCTCGCGATGGATCAAGTCACCCTCGCGTTGCCACTTTGGATGAGATGCCAGCCAGGCGTCGATTTCAGAGTCTTCAAGCTTCATGCCGTCCAGCGTAGGCTGTCGGTATGGATGCCGTGCCCACCACTCGACTTGCGCCCAGTCCAACGGGCGGACTGCATCTTGGAAACGCCCGCACGTTTTTGGCCAACTGGGCCTTGGCTCGGCAGCATGGGGGCAAGGTGCTGATGCGGATTGAAGACGTGGCACCAACCTCAACGACCACCACTTGGCAAGATGACGTCTTGGGCATCCTGCAATGGCTGGGGCTCGACTGGGATGGCCCCGCCCTGATCCAAAGTGCTGAAATCCCACCCCACCGTGCGGCTTTGGACCGATTGGCGGCGCGAGGCTTGGTCTTTCCATGCTCAAAAACCCGGAAGGATTTGTTGTTGGTCACCGCTCCGCAAGAGGGTGACTTTGAAGCCCGGTACGCCCCAGAACTACGCCCCGAGTTGCCATGGCCGACCGATCTGCACCACGCCCCTCCTGGGCTCAATTGGCGCGTCAAAACAAGTCCGAGGAAAGTCCACTTCACCGACGAGTTCGCCGGGGCACAATGCTTTGACCCCCATCGGGAGGTGGGCGACTTCATCTTGTGGACCAAACGCGGGCAACCCTCCTACCAACTGGCCTGTGTGGTGGACGATCACCGAACCGGGGTCAACATGGTGTTCCGTGGCGACGACCTGCTGTCAAGCACGGCACGGCAAATCCTGCTGTCGAACTTGCTGGGATGGCCTTCCCCGAAATGGTGGCATGTCCCGTTGGTTTTGGATGAACAAGGAGAACGCCTCGCCAAACGCAACAAGGCCATCCGGTTGACCGAGCTGCGTGATGCCGGCATACGACCTGAAGCCATCTTGCGTCTCTTGGCGAAATGGTGCGGCCACGTGGCCCCCCAAGACATCACCAGCATCCACGACTTTCTGGATGACTTTTCAATCGATCAAATGCCCCGCACCCCCGTCCGGTGCACCCAGGCAGATCTTGATGCGTTGCATCAACCGTAAAAACAAACACAATAAAACTGGTGCTCTCACGAGAAACCAGCTTCCAGAAAATTTGACCAACAGGCATCCCCATGATCACCAACACCGGAAAACGAAATCCTCTTGGCATCATCTTCACACTGGTTTGTTTGATCGGACTCCTGTCCAGTTGTGGACCAGCGATACCCCAAGAGCCCGTGCCCCTCAAAATCGGTGAGCGGACCTTTTCCATGAGATTGGCCTGCGATCCCGCATCCCGCGAACGAGGACTTGGCGGCGTACGAAATCTCCCCGAAAACGAAGGGATGATTTTTGCCTTTCCCCAACGCTCGGTTCGGTCTTTTTGGATGAAAGATTGCTTCATCGACTTGGACATCGTTTTTGTGGATGACCGAAGCCGGGTGGTGGATCTTGGCCAAATGAAAGCAGAATCAGCGCGAGGCACGGACGAATCACAAGCGGCCTACGAGATTCGACTCCAAGCCGGAGCGGCCCGATCTCGGAACCCGGCACGATTCGTGCTGGAGTTTGCCGCCGGAACAATCGATGCCATCGGACTTTCTATCGGGGATCGGGTGGAATTTGACGCCGAAACGCTGAAGTCGGTGGCCAAATAACCCGAATCGAGAGCGTGTCGACCGATTCTTCCCCCAATCCAACCCAGCCAACGTGGACGGTGCTCTTTGCCGCCGAGGCGTCGTTTCAAGCCCAAGCCCAGAGTTGGGCCCGCCAGTTGCAGGATCGCTGGGCGGGCTCCTTCGCTCAAATCGAATGGGGCACCATCCGAACCCCGGACGATTTGATTCGTGGTGACACGGTGGTGCTGTTCGGGCCACAAGATCAACTGACGCTCACCGCGGAGCAAATTCGTGAGCAGGGACGAAGTGTGACCCTGATCGATACCGACACGAATCTCACCTCGGCCGAGCAGCTCCAGATCCGATTGGAAGCGTTGCTGGAACAAGAGGACGAAGTTCGTCAAGTCCGCAAAGACGAGGCCTACGCCTGCGCCCAATTTCCAGCTCTCCAAGACGCCGATGAATTGCGCCGCGAGCTCGAAGCCGCTGCGAGCTTCCAGGAAGATCTGCTGCCGATATTTCCCGTGAAGTCCGGAGACATGGTGGTGCATGGACTTTGGCGTCCCAGCCGATATTTGGCCGGTGACCTGCTCCGAGCGGAACCTGCAACCGATGGCGGGCTGGTCATACTGCTCTGCGATGTCATGGGGCACGGGATCCCGGCCGCCATTGGCAGTGCTTTGCTGACTCAATCGTTTGACCATGCCCGCGAATCTTCGGGGGCAGATGCCGCGATGATTTTGGGACGGATGAACCAAGACGTCCATCGGGCCCAGCACCGACAAGGAACCAGAGCTTGGTTTGCCTCCGCCATTTGCGCGCATGTGGCACCCTCTGGGACCATCACCGTGGCCTCAGCCGGGCACCCACAAAGTCTGATTCTCAATCAGGACCCTGAAGCCGCGTTGATCATTGCCGCCTCAGGACCACTGCTTGGCATCGACAACGGCTCGGAATATCAGGGAAGCACGAATCAACTTCCCGAAGGCGGCAAACTCATCCTCCACTCCGACGGATTTGAATCGCTAAATCGTGGCAAGAATTCCGCGCAGACCAACGTACAAAGTGCCTTGGCCAAAATTGGGTCCAACACGGACGCCGCGGGTTTGATCGATCAGCTTGAACTTCACCGCGCGACGATCTTGGGTCGCACCGGACAGACCGATGACTTGTCACTGTTGTGTCTCGAACGATGTCGAGAAAACGAACAGAACACAGCCCTGCGATTGGTCAGCTAGAAGAAGTGGGTCCCAACCCAAGCGAGCTAACCGTTTGCACCACGGTTCGACACAACACATCGGTCTCAATGTGAATCAGGTCACCAACTTGCAGCTGACCCAGATTGGTTCGTTCCAACGTCTCTGGAATCAAAGCAACTTCGACTGAAGTTTCATCTCGGTGCGCGACGGTCAACGAAACCCCATGCAGTGTGATG
>CALDQF010000408.1 GCA_937911845.1 uncultured Phycisphaera sp.
GAGGCCGTAGTACTTCCGGGTCAGTTCGGGGGCCTCTCCACTTTCGTCCGCCAGCCGGTGCAACTGCTCTGTGACCAAGCGAACATTCGCAATGGTGATGGCCAAGTCACTAAACCGCTCCCCCGCCAGCGTTCCCAACAACGAACGAGCCGCTTGATCTTCGATCTTCAGGCCGGTTCGAGACAGTGCCTCAATGAATTGCTTCTCGACATCAAGCAAGGCCAGGCGGAGATTCTCTTGCTTGTTCTGACTGTCCAAAATCATTTCGTCGTACTCTTCACGGCTCGTGACAATCAGGTCTTTGGCTTTTCCAAGAGTGTCTTGTGCAGGAGCCGTGTCGCGTTTTCGGCGCATCTCGTCTTGATCAAAATTGGCATCGCGGATGGCTTTTTGAATGGCTTTGGATTCAGCCCGTAGATCGCCCGCACCCTCACCAGCGAGAACCATGGTCACCGCTCGGAGCAGATCTTCGATGGCTTCATCATTTGAAATCTTGGTCTCTTTCACCCCGATGACATCCCACCAAGGACTTTTTTCTGGAAGTGACTCGTGTGATTCAAACTTCCCCAAGGCCTTCCCAAGATCCCGTTCAACACGGTTGAAAAGATCTTGTCCGGCTGCGATCGGGTCTTCAGTATCAACAACGTGAGGCAAGGCGAACAGAAGAACCAGAGAAATCATGGGTTGCTCCTCGTATTGACATCAGTGGGTTTTGGCTCGGACGATGTAGGCTTAGAGATCGGGTTGATCCGAATGGCCTCAAAGACTTGCTCTTCGCTCAACAGCGCGACACACGCCAAAACAGCCTCACGCTCACGGTTTGCATCCCGATCATCTTGTGGCGTTAATACCGGCATCAAGTGCTGCATCATGCGTTGCTGCTGGGGCTGGGTGAGATCCAAACGTTGAAGTGATTTTGCAAAAGTTGGAATATTGGGCAGACGACGCAGCAGTGACTCGCGAAGCCGTACAGATCGCGTCGCCATGGTGGCCCGAATTTTGATTGCACGCGTCTGCAGCTCAACGCCAGCATCGGCCGCCACTTCTTTTTCCAAGACTGCACGATATTCACGGACTGCATCCAGCGCGACTTTAGATTGATCAGGCGTGATCAGGTCTTTCAGTTCATAGACCAATGAACTTCGCTTGGCCACAACACCCCAGCCATCAATGGCTTCTCCAAAGGAGATTTCGCCGCCCCGGCTCGATTTCAGCACCATTTCTTTCAGCCGATCCAAATGTTCATCAACGTAAAGGTCGAACTCTCGGTCCCGAACTACGATGAGGTTTTGAACCCTCTGCCGTTCCGCTGGGGAAAGATTGAGCTTCTGCACCGCAACATGCGAAGGCTCGGGCCAGCGGAGCAGGCGACCGTTCTCAGATTTCTGCACCAAATTGATCGGAGGATTGGCGATCAGCGCTAGTGGAGGCGCAGGAGACTCTTTGGCCAAAGGCGGATCGGACCAGACAAGCGGCAACACGACGAGAAGATCGAAAATCACCAACCAAGTGTACGCTCAGAGTCATGGG
>CALDQF010000409.1 GCA_937911845.1 uncultured Phycisphaera sp.
CGAGGAACTCTGGAAATTGGTCGCGTCATCGTGCAAGCTGGCTGGAGATCGGTGGTGGTTTCCGGGGGCGGCCGTTTGGTTGGTCAACTGGAAGCAGAAGGTTCCGAGCATGTCAATTGGGATCTTGGTCGAAAATCAGTCGTGACTCTGCGTCACATCCGCCCCTTCCGGCGCTTTCTTCGAAAACTTCGTCCCGACATCCTTCATGTTCGTTCACGAATGCCGGCATGGATGGCATGGATGGCTTGGCGTGGCTTGCCTCGGCATAAGCGTCCCCGATTCATGACCACCGTGCATGGCCCCTACTCGGTGAACGCGTACAGCAAGATCATGACTCGAGGTGAACGTGTCATCGCGGTTTCCAACATGATTCGCCAATACATCTTGGACAACTACCAAGGGGTTGATCCTGCGTGTCTTCGAGTGATTCATCGAGGGATCGCACCTGAAGACAATCCTCGAGGCCATCAACCCGGCTCAGAATGGAAGACGGCTTTTCATCACGAACTCCCGGGCAACACCACAGACACCAAACTCATCACTATCCCCGCTCGGATCACACGCTGGAAAGGACAGCTTGCCGGAGTCGAAGTCTTGGCCCAACTCCTTCAACAGGGTCACGACGTGGCCTTGCTCTTGGTTGGTGAAGTCAAAGATGGCAAAGACAGCTTTCGCCAGGAACTTGAGAACAGAGCCGCAACGCTGGGCGTGCAAGATCGGGTGGTCTTCCTTGGCCATCGCAAAGACATCCGTGAAATCTTGGCGGTCTCCGACGTCTCGCTCAGCTTGACCGAGAAGCCTGAAGCCTTTGGCCGGGTGATCGTGGAATCCCTTAGTTTGGGCACGCCCGTGGTGGCCTACGACCACGGAGGTGCCGCCGAACAGTTGGAAATCATGTTGCCTTCCGGACGGGTCCCCGTGGGCGATCTCGAGCGGGCCACCCAGACCGTGGCTGATTTTCTTCGCAGCCCCCCAACCATCGCCACCGAGCACCCCTTCACACTGGACCAAATGCAGCGGTCCACCTTGGCGGTGTACGAAGAGCTTCTTTCTCAGACGTTCATGAACGAACATTCAGGATCACCTTGACCTGATCCGCTGGCGGCTTATGCTCCACTATCAAGGAGATTCACTATGTTCCGTACCTCAGCCACCCTCGCATTGGTGTGTGCCTCATTGAGCACCGCCCAGTCCCTGTCCCTGAGCATCTCGGGTGAAGGTCAAAATGGTTTCGGCCCCTACACCGCCACGATTGACCTCGACACCACCAACTGGCCAGGAAGCTGCCCAGCCACGGGATCGCTGCAATTTTCCGGCGTTCCCGCAGCATCAATTTCTGGCAACGCGACCCTCATTGATGGCTGCAGTTTTGAAGTCTTCGGAGACATTGTTGGTGATATTCCTGGAGTTGGTGGGTACGAATGGATCATTCAAGCGATGTTCTCTGTTGAGGACGCTGAAGCCGAAGAAGTCGGTGGATACGGCGTCACTCGTGTGGTC
>CALDQF010000410.1 GCA_937911845.1 uncultured Phycisphaera sp.
ATTATTGCTGGTGCAGTGGTGTGGAGCGCGAGTGAAAATCGCAGTTCATTGCAGTACCTAGCAGCTGAAAATCGCTCTGCACTCAAATCACACGCTTGGGTAAATGCTCGGATTGTTCGACACCCCAAGGAACCAAGTAGCACTTACAGCGTAAAGACCGCTGAACAATTGATATCCGAAGGATTTGACTGACCTCGCACCTCAACCAAATTTTTTGGTTTTCCAATCCAAGACCTCAATAGAGACTAGTTGATAGCTCAGCCCTTTTTTCCGTCGCTATGCTGACACACACCAATGCCGCCCGCGGTGGTGAAACCACCATTATCTGCGTATCGCATCTGACAATGCAGGCGCGATCCCCGAGATCCTAAAAGCGTGGCCACAAACTGCCCAGTGTATGACGTGGCGTATGCGCCAGCCGACCCAAATGCAGACGCACCGCCACTTTAGGCACTCCCAAAGCTATTTCCCATATCAGATGTAGAGCCCTGCATGACAGCACGGCCATTAAAGACTTCACCATTAATAACTGCCGAATAAGTGTCGCTAAAACTACCTTGCTCGTACGAAAACTGAACTGGCTCACCAGTGCCTCTGACTACCCCGTTTATCGTTCCGCCACAGGCTACTAGCAAAAGGGGTAACAAAATTGCTGCAAATTTCATGTTGAGATTCCTAACTGTGTTCATGCATGGAACAGAAAAAAGTGAACTTCTCTCTCAACGAATCAATTCTACTCTTATTGGCAACTGAATGCCATTAAAACCTGGGTTTAAGATTGAAATTGTGAATAGGTTCAGCAATCGCCCCAGTTGGCGATCACAGCCAAAAGGTCCGAGAAGTCAACGGAACCACTGTTGTCCACATCACTGTCTGGACAACTGCCACATCCCCAGTCACCAAGAAGGGACAAGACATCGGCAAAGCCCACCGAGCCGTCTTGATCAACATCAGAAGGACAGGCCGGTCCGTCAAGAATCTCTTCGAGGTACGCCACCGCTTCGGTTTGCAAGTCAAGATCCATGTTGTCGAAGACGACATAGACAGAGTCCGATGCATCAACTCCCGGCTCGCTGATCTCGAGCCGGGTTTCAAGCACATACGCTCCCGCCTCCGGATCTGAGCCATTTGGTCCTTGCAGGAAGAAATTGGGGTGCTTGTGAAATCCACCATCCGGTTGAACTTGCAGGCTGAATCCCGTGACAGGTTCAGAACCGATGGTCACCGAGCTTGTGGAAAATGACACACGCAACGTCGCGGAGGTGGGCACAAGGCCCACCCCAGACTCATACTTTTTCAAGCCCGATACCGCGTTCCAAGTGAATAAAGTTCCGGGAACAAACGTTCCGGGAGCCGCATTCCAGCCTGGATTCTGTGTAAAGAAATCAAAGCCAGAATCGCCAAAGCTCGCCGTAAAAATCTGCTCGTCCGTAGAGTATTCCTCCTCAGTGATCACCACACTGCTCAGCTTTTGAGCATCAATGACGAGGCCAATGTCGCCATCGTGTTGCGCCATCACGGCCCCAGTCAAACAACTGCAAATCAGAAATGGAAGGTAAGAAGATCGAATCATTGGGAAGTTCCTTGCATCACGGTGGCTGAAGCAGCGTCTGGGTCCAGAAGGTTTTTTTCGTTGGATTGGTAGATCGAACCAAACTCGGCGGTCAGCACACGCCCATCCACAAATGACCAATTGGATCTGGAAGTCCAATCCAGTTCGCACTCAGACACCGCGTTGATTTGGACTTGAGTCGCGGCAACTGACAAAGGCAAATCGGGTGCAAAATCGCCGATCCACCAGCCCTCGACGTGGGTGTGGTCCGCGCCGGCAAACTCACCGGTGTAGGCCATGATCAAAAACTGCACCGTATTGGACGGGGACCGAACCCTAGAAAGCCGATCCGCGGGTGCTTCCCCCAACGCTGTGGCCGGAGAATAGTTTCGAGAGAGGTAGTTGTTCATGCCATATGAAGTTTGGCGGTACCG
>CALDQF010000411.1 GCA_937911845.1 uncultured Phycisphaera sp.
CAACTGCTCTCGGCTTTTGGCCCGTGCGATGGTTGTGCCGAAGATCTGGACGCCTCGGGCGCCGTGGAGTTTGACGATCTGATTGCTTTGCTGAGCATGTGGGGGCCCTGCCCCTAGCGCTAATTCTGACGCTGAATCGATCCAGACTTGCGGTCCTGTTCACGCTCCGCTTCTCGATCTCGGACTCGCCGTTCATAGGCCACTTGACGGGCTTCGAGATCCACGGGAACCGGGAAGAGTTGTTCCAAAGTGTTGTTCAGCGACAGTTCAGAGCGGGCAAACTGCTGGGCCAAGGCATTTCGGATCGAGGGTCGTTCTGCCGCCGCCCGCAACCAAGGGTTGTAACTGTCCACCCGTTGCCACACTTGGGCTCGGTCCAACAACGGAATCGTGGGGTCAGTGATGAACTGCAAGAACACCACTTCCACCACCTCTTCCAAAGTGGGTGGCATCAGGTCTTTGATTCGGCCCGAACCAAACTTGGTTTCGTAGTCGTAAAACTCATTGCCGCGGAAAATACGGTGCACTTGGGCGGTGTACGTCAGCGCTTGCTCCCAGACCTCACGACGGTCTGGTGCCACCCCGGCCCGGAAGCCCACGTACAGCGCCCCCCGAGCTTCGGTAGGTGCAAGGTGCGGTTGGGAATCGAGTTCTTGCTTTACTTCATTGCGAACGAAGATTTCAAGGTCAATCGCATACGCGTTGTTGGGGGGAACCGCCCCACGGCCAAATCGTTCGTCCAGACGGTCAAGCAAACGCTGGGCGCGATCCTTCTCCCCGGATCGCCAAGCTTCACGAATCGATGAACTCATAAAGTTACGCAGGAAGTCGATGAAGGTCTCACCCCCGGCGCCTTTCACGTCGTAGTGCTTGGTGTAGTAGTACTCGAACTCACGATCGATCACGTCAATAAACCGAGGCTCTTGCGTGCGCACTGGTGGCTCGGTCGAGAAGGGATCAAAGCGAACCCGTCCGTACCGAGCCAAGGCCTGCAGCGCTTGCAAAACCACCCGGTCGTTGTTCAAACGTTTGTAATCGTCATCGTCCGAAGCAACCCGAGCGGTCGCGCCTTCTTCACCTTTCTTTCCCCAATACAACGCGTGGGCCTGGCCGTTGCGCCAATCAAGAGGGCCGTACAGCTCGGTGTACCGACGCATCCTCTGAGGATCGAGGTTGTACTCGTCCTCAAGTACCCGGCGACGCACGAATGTGACCAGCAGGTCCAGAGATCCCCGGAGGCTCGGGTCCGCCGCAATGTCGTCAAGGGCTTTGGCCATCGGCCGCTCGGCCGCAATCTGATCGTCGATGCCAAGGAGGGCCGCCCCGGTGGGGTTTTGACGGATGGCATCCCAGATGCCGTACTCCAACAGAAAATCACTGTCGAGTTCCAGATTGACTCCAGCTTGCTCAGCCAGTGGAGCCACCGAAGAAAGCAGTCGATCGCGAACTTCAATACAGCGCGGCTCCAACTCGAGAAGCAGGGGCAGGGAACCAGGGGCTTCTTCAATGGCTCGCAACCAAGCAATGCGATCTTCCAACGTCTCGGGCGGCTCCCCCAGCAGGAAGTGCCACTCCCGGGTGAACTCTCTTTTGTAGAACAGGTGGGCGTCGTCGGAATTGCCTTCGATCTTGTGGGCATACCAGAAGGCCAGTTCTTTGTGCAGCACCAAGTCATCAGGGTTGTGCCGCAACCCTTCGTTTTGCACCAAACGAACCCCAGCCCGGACCCAATCCCATCGCTCTTCCAGCGTGTGGGTGGCCACCGAGATGTTGTAAGCCATGTTGTGCCCGTGGTAGGCCCAGACCGCGGCAAATCTTGGCTGGAGTTTCGTGATGAGATCGGAGAGGGCCATGACTTCGAAGTAATCGCCCTCCTCCTTCATCAAATTGACTTTGATCCAAAGAACATCCACCACGAGACCGCGCAAGGCGCCAATCGCAGTACCCACCGCAACCCAAGGAGGCGCACCTTCCACCACCGAATCGGTGTAGCGCAGCCCCGCTTCTTCGGTTCGCTGTTCCAAGTCTGGCAGCAGGGCGTCCGCTCCCACGAATGAGAGCACCGCCAGTACCAATCCAAGTGGTCGAGCCCATCGCATCTCAGCCGCTCCCGCTGTAAATAGCCAGCTGACGGCGGGTCAAGACGCGCCAGCCAAACAACAATGAACCCCCGGTCCAGAACAACAACATTCTCGCGAACGCATTGAACACTTCAGACCAAGGCAGGTGCCGACCGCGGACCAACGCTCCCGTGGGGTCGTAGTCGCCGAACGCGCCAAAAGCCCAAGTCATACCGAGCGCCAACTGGTGGATGATGACTTCAAACACCCAACTGATTCCCGCCGCAGTATCAGAGAAGTCAATCTCATTCATTGCCGCCGGGGCGTACCAGTACAAGGCTCGGGCCAAGAATGGCGCGGCCGAGCCGGCAAGGAAGATGGTGATCGAAGCGAGACACGCCACGGGGAACCCGAGGGCGGTCGCACACGCGACCGCCAACGCGGCCAAAAAGGCCAACTTGGACCAATGCACCAAAGCCGCCCGAAGGAAATTGCTTTCAAACGACGAGACCCGGTACAAAATCTCAAGGTCATCCGGATCGAAGTTGATCGCCGCCGGAGCCAAGTTCTGGATCGCCATGCGCAGCGAGCCTTCGTCATCCACCCACTCGGCGGGCACTTGGAACACATGGCTCATGGTGGGCACGAAGGTTTGATCTACCGCAATCGGCTGCTGTCCGCCGCCGCGATCAAAGATGAAGCGGCACTGGTACCGCTCGTGTTCATCGTCACGCAAGATGTGGAAGATCGAACGTATGGTGAGGGTGCCACCAAGGTCTTTGGCGGCAGAAAGACCGTTGAATACAAAGTAGTTGGGTGGCGCACCCGCGACGGCTGGGGGCACGGTTCGCTGCAGTGAATTGTGCAACTCACGCAGTTCTTGTACCGCCGCCCGACGCTCGTTGATGCCCATACCTCCCCGAGCTCGAATCTCAGGATCGGTCTCCTCAATCTGCGAGATGCGTTGCCCCAACTGCTCGCTGTCTAGTTCGTCCCACGTCGGGAACGCGCCGGCCCGGGCAGTCAGAACCGTTTCTTGCAAGAGGAAGGCATCCTCTCGTCCGGCCAGACCCTCGGCAGTCGGTTGCGAGCGGAGGTACTGGATGAAAAAGAAAATCGAAACGCACGAAGTCGCGGTGAGCACAAAGTTCAAAACGGCCAAGCCAAGCCATTTGCCGACCAACCAACGCAAACGAGAAATTGGCTTCGTGACCACTTGCCAAATTTGCCGGTCACGAATTTCGGTAGCGATGGTGGAGCACCCCAAGAGCAACGTCATCAACGCGGCCAGCCAGAAGGCCAAACCCAGTGACCAACTCATAAAAGTTTGCACCCGGTAGCGCAATGGAGCTTCGGGGTCGAGGGACAGTGGAATCAGGGGCAGCACCACCAACATCACCACAATGAAGACCAGAGGCAATCCGGTTCGTGCCCCTTCCATCAACACCAATTGCGCGGTGGCCCGAATCCCACCACGCCCCGAAAGTCCCGTCCTGGCCGCTCGGAGCAGGAGAAGAAAAGACCAACCCAGCCCCCCGATCCCAGCCAAAGCCCACCCCAAATCCAAGAGCCCCAGTGATCGGGCGAGGAAAGTAGAACCCGCCGTCAGAAGGCCAGTCAAAAGGAGTTCGTGGAAACCACGCAGCAAAACCACCAGCAGGACGAATGCTGAAATACTCAAGGCCCCCAACCGCGCGGTTTGAGGCTGGGTGACCAGCCACGCGGGAGCCCATGAGGGCGCTTCGTTGCGAAGGCAATATTCAGCGACCTCAAGGGGGATCGCGACCCGTCCATCAGGACCGAAAATCGCGCCCGACGCGTCACGCAGGGAAGCATCGCCCCACGCACGACCTCCGGCCTCGAAGGTGCCTTTCTCTTTCAAAGAGCGAGCCACATCATCGCCCGCCATCAAACTGGTGGTGGTCAACGCTTCCAGAATGGCATTGCGGTCGCGGTTGATGCTGCTGGCTCGCAGCGCAATTTGACCCAACGAGCCGCCAATGACCACAAGAGAAAGCACCGCCAACACGACGCGAACGCCAAAGCGATCTTGCACGCGTTCGGACCAGCGCCAGAAATCACGAAGCTTCGTCATGGTCAGCGGTCTCCGCCGTCGAGCAAATTATCGATCACGCCGCGGTCCGGGCCCGATTCAGAATCGGACGGCGTTGCACCGCGATCGGCCCGATCCGGGGCTGCCTCTTGGTCCACCAGATCCCCAATCACACTGTCCGTGGCCGCGGCGGTTTCAGCTTCGTTGGTGGACTTGTCCACGACGACTTCGGCCGCTTCTGGAGCTGCGGTGGTTTCCAAGAGCGATTGCACCACATCGTCCCCGGTGGATTCCTCACGAAGGAAGGCGGCGGTACCAGAACCGGTGCGTGCGCCGTCGGTGGCCGCGGCCTCGGATTGAGCACGGGCAACGATGTCGAGAAAGAAGTGCTCCAGACTTTGCCGCGGCGCTGCAACGGTGGCATCAGCCATACCACGCTCGGCCAAGACGGACTGCACCGCTGCTGCAGCTTCGGGGTCCAAACGATCGGTTTCGATGACCGAACGACCTGAATCTCGAAGCAGTTCTTCTGAGGTGCCTTCAGCTCGAACCTTGCCCCCGTACAGAATCACCATGCGATCACACACATCTTCCACGTCTGCGAGGAGGTGCGAGGACAAGAGAATGGTTTTTCCCCGAGATTTCAAATCGAGCAGCAAGTCTTTCACTTGACGGGTGCCCAGCGGATCAAGGCCACTGGTGGGCTCGTCCAAGATCAGGAATTCTGGGTCATTGACCAATGCTTGAGCGATGCCAATGCGACGCATCATGCCTTTGGAGTATTCGCCGATGGGACGGTGGGCCACCCGTTCCAAACCAACCATATGCAGGAGTTCATCCGTGCGTCGTTTGCGGACGCTGGCCTCCAAGCCGAACAGTTTTCCGTAGTAATCCAGGGTCTCGCGGGCGTCGAGGAATCGGTAGAGATAACTCTCCTCGGGCAAAAAACCAATGTGCTTTTTCACCGCCACGTCATCGGGCGCGCGACCAAAGACCGACAAGCGGCCAGAAGTCTTGTGCAGCAAGCCCAAGATCATCTTGATGGTGGTGCTCTTTCCGGAACCGTTGGGGCCCAACAATCCGAAGATCTCCCCGCGGCGGATCTCAAACGCGATGCTGTCGACCGCACGCACCCGAGGACGCCGCCAAAAGTCGCGGAAGACTTTGGTCAATCCTGAGGCTTCAACAATGGGTGCAGTGGCGGTCATGGGGTTCCCTTTCTAGGAGCACGCCGGTCAGAGGGTTCAGGTTCAGCCGGGATTG
>CALDQF010000412.1 GCA_937911845.1 uncultured Phycisphaera sp.
CCGCTATTGCCACTGGCAACTACCTCGCAGCAGGCTTCTTGGCGTTCTTTTTGAAGGCGGCAAATCTGATCTTGTCTCGTACCGCATGGGGCGCTCAAAGAGCAATCCGAGAGTTGGTTCGACTGACTCCCGATCTGGCCCGGGTGGTTGAGCCTGGCGGGCAAGAAGTGGACAAACGACTGGCCGAACTGTCGGTCGGAAATATCGTTCGGGTTCGACCGGGTGAGAACTTGCCCGTGGACGGACAAATTGTCTCTGGGACATCCGACATCAACCAAGCTTCACTCACAGGTGAGGCGGTTCCCATTGAAGCTTCGGCTGGAGTCGAGGTGTATGCAGGCACCACCAACCTCACCGGTCAGATCGATGTCGAAGTCACCGCGGTGGCTGGCGATACCACCATCGGAAAAGTCGAAAATCTCATTCGTGAGGCTGAACGTAGTAAAACCGAGCGTCAAGAACTGATTGAACAACTGGCAGCGTATTACGTCCCGGTGGTTTTGATGGTGGCTGGTGTGGTGTGGTTCTTTACCGCCCGCAGTGAGCTGCAATCCATCCGTGATGAAGCGGCCATCCGTGCTATCACCGTGTTGGTGGTGACGTGTCCGGGAGCCCTTCTGATTGCGCACCCCACCGCAATGGTCGCCGCCTTTGCCTCCGCAGCCCGACTTGGCATCATGATCAAACGAACGAGCACGCTGGAAGCCGCCGCTTCAGTGGACACCGTGGTTCTCGACAAAACTGGAACCATCACCACCGGACGATTCGCCGTATCCAGACTCGCTCCCGCCGAAGGCATCGATGGTGCCGATTTGCTTCGCGCTGCCGCTGACGCCGAACAATCTTCAAACCACCCGTTGGCCCGATCCATTCTTGAAACCGCCGAACGGGCCAATCTCGTGGTGTCAAACGTCTCCGAGTACGAAGAGGTCCACGGCCGTGGCGTACGAGCGCAGCGAGATGGCACCGCACTGGTTGCCGGGCGTGGTGGTTGGCTTCGCGAATTGTTCCCTCAACAAGCCGATGCGATTGCACAAGCTGAGGAGAAGATCGAGGGAATGTCTGGCGTACACGTAGCTTTGGGCGACCAATACTTCGGCGCAGTTGGTCTCGAGGACCGTCTGCGACGACACGCCGGTGACTCGCTCGATCGTATGCGTGGTCTTGGCGTTCGTAGAATCGCCATGTTCACTGGAGACCGCCTGTCGGTCGCAGAACGGGTGGGCCGAGCCGTTGGTGTCGACACCATCGAAGCAGAATGCTTACCCGAGGAAAAGCATGCCGAACTGTTGTACCTCCAAGACAAGGGCCACCGCACCTTGGTGGTGGGTGATGGCATCAACGATGGTCCAATCTTGGCCACCGCTGATGTTGGCGTGGCCATGGGACTGTCTGGGTCCGACATCGCCACCAACTCCGCTGGCGTCGCTTTGATGAACGATGACCTCCGGCATGTCCCGTTCCTGCTGGAGTTGGCCCGCAAAACCCGGGGGGTGATCGGACAGAACATCGGGTTCTCCATCCTTCTCGCGTTGATTGGATTGGCCTTGGCCGCCGGTGGCAACATCCAAATTTGGCTCGCCCCCATCGTCTACGCCGCGGGATACGGCCTGGTGATTTTCAATTCTTTGCGTTTGGTTCGATTCGGAGAAGAATACGGAGAAGCCGAAGAAGCTCGCCGCCGCATCGAAGACGCAACGCCACTCAAGCCGCAACGCGCAATGTCGACATCCTGAGGCAGTGCAGCCTGCATCCTTCTGAGAACTTAGTCCGCTTCAGTTGAATCCGGAGGAGGCACGGGGTCATAACCATGCCCTCCCCCCGGGCGACAACGGCACAAACGTCGTACGACCATCCACCCGCCTCGCCATGCCCCATGCTGCTCCAAAGCCTCGAGTGCATACTCAGAGCAGGTGGGGTGGAATCGGCATTGACCACCGAAGAAAGGCCTTAGGGTCGCTTGGTACGCCAGCACGCCAAGCCTGAGACACCAAACGCCTACCCCTCGATTCATGACGGGTGTCTCAGAAGAATCAGGCGGGCTTCTCGTAAGAATTCGGCATACTCCATCATCGCCAGGGGTTGGTGGGGACGAACATTCACTACCACATCGACGCCAGTTGGCCACTCCTGCTGCTGCAAGCGAAAAGCTTCTCGAAGACACCGGCGGACTCGGTTTCGAGTGACGGCATTGCCGACTCGCTTGGGAAGACTCAGGCCAAGTCTGGGACAAACGGACGGTTGACTGCGGCGAACGAACACCAACAGCGGTCCCACCCGACGGGAGCACCGGTTGGCATACACGGCATCAAATCCCGCGCGATTTCGGAGGCGCTGTTGAGGTCCGAACCGAGACGTCATTCGTCATCCCCGCCTTCCTCCTCATGGGAAGCACGGTGGTAATGGCCCATGACCGCCAGTCGACTGGCCAACCCCATTACCGACTTGGAAACCGGGTCCACCACTGCAAGTGTGTGTACATCGTGTTGCACAAACCGGTCGAGCACTTCATCAAGCGGTTCTTCGGGAGCGATCGTCGGCAGATTCGGTCGCATCATTTCTTCCACTTGAAGCAGTGGCAAGGCTTCGCGATACACCAACGCTTCCCGAAGATCTTCACTGATCACCAGCCCCACGTACCTGTCTTTTCGGTCGACCACCACAAAGTCATCAACATGCAGTTTGGACGACAACGCCAGCAGACGTTCGGCGGTCTCATCAGGATGAACAAATACAGGAGCTACCAGTTTCAGATCGGCTGGGGTTGAAGAACGCAGGGCGCCAAGGTCACTGATGGGTCCAAGTCGGATTCCAGCCCGACTCAACGAAGCGGTGTACACGCTATCTCGCCGCAAGGCTCGGGCGATGGCCACAGCCAAGACCGCGGCCAACATCAACGGAAGCATGACGGAGTACGACCGGGTGATTTCGTAGGCCAAGAAAATTGCGGTCAAAGGAGCATGAGTGGTTCCGGCAACCATTGCCCCCATACCAACCAAGGCGTAGTGCGCGGGTGATGCAGAAGGAAGCCAGCCCAATTGTTCCACCAAGAATCCGAAAGCCCCACCAACCGCTGCGCCCATAAACAGAGATGGTGCGAAAAGACCGCCCGAGCCACCGGAGCCGAAGGTCACGGCGGTGGCCACCCCTTTGGACACGCCGACCAAAATCAAAAGTCCGACAAACCGCCACGTCTGGCCCTCGTAATGCAGTGGTTCAAGCAGGATTCTGATTTGGTCGTAACTTTTGCCCAAAAATGGTGGCAGTTCGGTCGCGTCGCTCGCGACCAGGTGCCACACAAAGGCGCCCATTCCCAGAAGCAGCCCCCCCAACGATGCCCGAAGCGGCGTTCCGACTTGGATCTTTCGGAACATCGATCCCACCCACCCGATCATTGTCCCGAAGCCAGCAGCTCCCGCACCGCACAACAGACCCAAGAGAAGATAGTTGGGAATCTCCCACCACCCGAAGGCCCCATCCCCGAAGTCTTGTGGGGTGGGGAACAAGGGGTGACCGCCAGCCACCGACTGGGTGATCGCAGTACTGACCACTGCTGCCACGACAATTGGCGCAAAGGTGCGGCTCGACAAATCACGAAGCATGACCTCAGTCACAAAGAACACACCCGCGATTGGTGTGTTGAAAACGCTCGAAATTCCGGCCGCGGCACCACAGCCCAGAAGAGTGGTCATCTGCCGTGGCGGGAGGCGAAACAATTTGGCCAGTTGCGAACCGATGACGCTCCCGATCGCAGCGATCGGACCTTCGGGACCTGCAGAACCTCCCGTGGCAATGGTGACTGAAGAAGCCAACCAAGTGCGCAATCCCTCAAGGGCTGGAAGCCGACCTCGCTTGCGATAGATGCTCCACATGATGCGCGAAACACCTTTGCCTTCACCGGGGGTACGCAACAGTTCGTACAGCCAACCTGAGATCAAGCCTCCCAACGCCGGAACGACAATCAGCAACCAAGGGGCCCGCCCGGCGGCTTGGCCGAACACGGCAAAGCCATATTCGATGGGGCGAATAAACGCCAAGGCCACCCCGCTCATCAGCGACCCCAAGACCGCCGCCAGAACCAGCTGCCGGGTACGGCGGCCGAGTCGGCCGCGAAGACGTGGCAAAACCGGCTTAGAATGCTCCTGTTGGATCACAGCGACCCCAAGCCAGACGCCGAAAGATATGGCTCCTGAGGAGAGATATTCGACTGGAGATGTCGGTAGGCGAGTGCTGGAGGCCGTGCTATCATGTTCTGATTCTCGCGAGGCGAGTTTGGAGATTGAACCCCGTGATCGAAGCTCTTAAAAGTGATGATATCGTCGATAAAGTTGGCGGCCGTTTCAAGTTGACGGCTCTGATTCAACGACGCTTGAAAGAAATTGTCGTGGATGGGTCCCGTCCCTTGATCGAGCGTGAAGGTCGCACCGATCTCGAACTCGTGGTTGAAGAAATTCGTCAAGGTCTCATCGAACCGGATTTCAGCGCGACTGATTACGAACCGCCCGCCTCCTGAACGAGGCCGGCCTTTGCTGATCTGAAGGCCTACCACGATCACAAAGCTGTCTCCGCAGGATCAAACGACCACCTGCACATGAACCAACACGGCTCAAATTCAAACGCTCACCCCGGCCCCCTTCAAGGGAGACACATCGGTATTGGCGTGACCGGGGGCATTGCCGCGTACAAGGTGTGCCATGTGGTCAGCCAACTGACGCAGGGCGGCGCTTTGGTGGACGTGCTGATGACGCCCAACGCCCAGAGATTCGTCGGGGAAGCGACCTTTCAGGCCCTTTCTGGGCGTCCTGTGCTGTGCGATCCCTGGGAGGGTCCCGATCCCTCTGACCCCCAACACATTCGTATCGCGCGCCGACTTGAGCTGCTCTTGGTCGCCCCAGCAAGCATGAACACCATCGGCCGACTGGCTCACGGGATCACGGAAGATGTGATCACGCTCACTGCAGCCGGTATCCCCCCGCAAACCATTCCTCGCATTCTCGCACCAAGCATGAATGCGGCCATGTGGAGCCAGGCTTCGACCCAACGGAATCTGAGGGTGCTGCAGGATGACGGATGGCTGGTAGTTCCTCCCGATGACGGGATGCAAGCTTGCCAGACCACCGGTCCGGGCCGTCTGCCTGAGCCCGAAACATTGCTTCAAGCCATTTCTGACCATCTGACCTAACCAAGACTTTTCGAGGTCGAAAAAGTTGATGGAAGGCATGAAAAAACCGCCGACAGGCACAAGTCCGTGTCGGCGGCGGGTGGATGGCTCATTGTGTTCGGTATGGGGGTTGTCCCATAGGAACGAATATGAGTTTACATCCACAGCCGCCGAAACAATATTACAAACCCTTTACTGACAAGTATTTATAGGTTTTTTCGGCTGTAGGCCGCACAACGGGAGTCAAATGGGGTCATTCTCGGACTTTTTCAGGGTCGATTCCGCGAAAAATGGCCCTCAGACGGCCCAATCCTTGGGCCAGTTTGGCTTCGCTGGTGGCGTAGGAGAGTCGAATGTGGGAGTCAGCGGTGGAAAAAACGCCCCCAGGAATCACAATCACATTGGCCTGCATGGCCAACTCGGTCAATGCCGTACCGGTAAGCCCAAGATCTTCGGGGACCCTCACCCATGCGTAGAACGCACCTTCAGGCCGAGGAACCTCAGCCACCCCATCAAAAGCCTCCATGACCATATTTCGGCGCCGGACGTAACTGGCCACAACCGGTGACAAGTCGACCTCGAACGCCGCGGGGATTGCCATTTGCAGCGGTGTCGGAGGACAGACGTACACAAACTGCTGCAACTTTCTCATTTGATCAATGATTGGGGCTGGACCAGCGGCATACCCAAGTCGCCATCCGGTGCAACCATACGACTTCCCGAACCCCCGAATGACCAGAACCGAGGGTTCGTTCCGGGCTGGAGATGGCATCCGTCCCTGCTCGTCCAAGCCATCCGGAAAAACAAACGCGTCGTAGATCTCATCAGAGATCAGCACCACGCCCCTTTCCCGGCACAACCCTGCCAACGCATCCATTTCTGCCTGAGTCGGAAGAACACCAGTTGGATTGGCAGGAGCGTTTAAGAGCACCGCCCGTGTTCGAGGCGTGATGAGTGGCGCGACCTTCTCGGCCGTCATTCGATAATCGGAGTCCAACGGACATGGGACAGCCTTGGCCTCGCAAACCCTGGCCATGGCTGGATAAGCCACAAACCATGGATCAGGGATAATGATTTCGTCACCGGGATCCAGCAGCGCCATCATCGCCAACAAGAGCCCCCCGCTGGTGCCGCTGGTCAGCATGATGCCCGAGCCTTGAGCAAATGCTGAACCAAGGTCATCGGCGACGTGCTCCTGAACGGCCAACAGTGCAGCCCCATCGCCTTGAGTCAGGCTGTATCCATTCCGATCGGACTCAATGCCCGCCACAGCCGCCTCCTTCAGCAGGGATGGAACTGGAAAATCCGGCTGACCAATACTGAGGTTGATGGGGTCCTTGAGTTGGGCCCCACGTTCAAAGGCTTTCCGAATGCCGGAAAAATCCAGCGCTTGAGTACGGGCCGAAAGGTGAAACGAATGGGGAGAAGAATCCATACCCCGCATCCTGACCAATCTTTCGCAGACCGGCAAGCACACCGGGCACAAAAGAAAACCGCCCCATCAATTGGGGCGGCAGAAATCTTTACGAGCCAAAGAGACTTTCGGTTGCGTTCAGGTGAACATGAACCTCAAAGCACAGCGATCTTCACGCAAGGCGTTCAGAAGGATCACTCTGCGTCTTCGTCACTCTTCACCTTCTTCTTGCCGGTCGATGGCTTGCGGTTGCCCACTTTGACCAATCCGGTTGGAGAAGATTCACCAAGGATGAACTGACCTTGCTCACGCAATCGAGCGATCCGCTCTTCGCGGGTCAGGACGTTGCGGTGCCGGTTCAATGCGGCGGGTTTGGTCTTCAGGCTTCGGTGCAAGCTCATGACAGGCTCCAATCAAGGGAATCCAAGCAAAGTTGGCCCCCAAACAACTTCAGGGACCGTTGAACTTTTCCCAGTAGGCGTCGGTCAAATCCGAATCACCTCCTGCGGCCTTCCAAGTCATCCCCGCACGGTGGAGACGGTTCCGCAAGGCCACGGCTCTCGGGTCTGATTTGGGGGCTGAGAAGCCTTCAGACAAGAGAACACGGGAAGGGGAAATTGTAGCCGATGTCATGAACGCAGCAAGTCCTTCGCTCTGAAGATGCTCTAAGAGCTCGGAAAGTGCGTTTTGGTTGCTACCGCTTTGAACGACCAGATAGTTCAGACCAGCCTGACGTAGGTCCGAAGCCGCCCCAATACGGCCGCGGGACGACTCAGGGAGAAATCTTAAACCAGCCTCCTCAGGCGGTGGTGGAGGAGGCGAAACCTGGGGGATAGATTCAGTTTGGATGGCCTGAACCGCCTCTTCGAACCCCTCAGTTCGTCCCGTCCCCCGTCCAAGACTCCAAGCAAAAATCAAAGTGCCCCCCCAGAGCAAGGCAATGACATACACGAGACCTCGGGGCAGCCGAACCACTGAGCCCGCACCGGATGCACTTGGCAATTCCGCGGCCTGCTCGGCGCGTCGCTTGAGGAGGGCCTCGTACAAGCCTGGCCTAGGACTGGTCATTCCGGTTCTCCGGTTGCATTCGCCACAACGACCGCACCTGCAGTCTCGCGATCATGAGTCAAGCTGACTCTCCAATTCGACAATCCCAACATACGTGCCCGATCGGCAGCGGCACCGTGGAGCAACAGAATTGGTGCTCCAGAACCAGTCCGCTGAATTTCCACATCCTTCCAACCAATTCCAGAACCCCGACCAGTACCCAAAGCTTTCAAGGCCGCTTCCTTGGCCGCAAAGCGTGCCGCCAAAGAAGCAACCTCCCCCGCACCGCGATCTGCAGCATCACGGCACTCGGTGGGGGTAAATACCCGCGAACGGAACCGTTCGGGATGGTCGTCCAAAACCCGTCGGATTCGCTCAATCCGAACGAGATCTATGCCCAGCCCAGCGCTCAACCGACACACTCCGGCAACAGTGATGCAAAGTCTCGGGCCAAACGTATCGCCTCATCGAGACCGGTTTCACCTGAGACAAAAATTGGGAACCCATGCTCAGCTCGCAGTCCTGCGAACACGGCGAATGGCAATTGCAATGCCGAAGAACTTTCAGCGACCAAACGAAAAGCCATCGCCAGTTCTGGGGCATCGGAACCCACAACTTCCACCAAGGCAGAATGGTCGGTCCCCCCGATGGTCAACACCTGTCGCCCCCGACGCTCAGCCTCCTGCTGAATCACTAACGCTGCCTCTCCACCCACTGCTGGCAAAGCCACCCAGTGGGCGCTCATGGACTCGGCAAATCCGATGGCTTGGACTGCGGCCGCACAAGCTCGGTCTGCGGTGTCTTCCAGAACGAAATGTTCTGGCGGGATCCTCAATGTGACCGCCGCCACATTGAGTCCATGCTGCAGCACCGTGCGTCGCAAATCGGATCGTGCCCCGACATCAAGTTCCCGGGGTCGGCGACCAGCCATAGTGGCATCAATCGCCAAACTCCTGAATCCGGCCTGAGCCACCACACCCAACCGAGACAGCACACCACCAATGGCAGATTCCTCGATCACAAAGCCTGGAGAGAACACTTGGTCCATGGTCCTTAGAATATCCGGCTCAGCATGACCAAACGAGGTTCCGATCTTCCATTTGCGTTACCCGCAACCACATCCGCGGCCCGGGCCCGGGCCCGCCGGATTGATGACGCGCTGGCCAAAGCCCATCCCGATGCCCACTGTGAACTTCAATGGCGAGAGCCCCACGAGCTGCTGTTTGCCACCATCCTGTCCGCCCAATGCACGGACGTGGCTGTCAATCGGGCCACAGAAGGACTTTTTGCTGCCTTTCCGACCGTGAACGACTACGCCCAGGCCTCACCCGAAGCCATTGGGGAACACATCAAAACCATCGGATTGCGTCGGAACAAAGCCAAATTCTTGCACCGGGCCGCGCAACAACTGATGCAGGACCATCAGGGTCAGGTCCCCCAAGAAATAGAGGCACTGGTCGCGCTGCCTGGAGTTGCTCGCAAAACCGCAAACGTGGTCCTTGGGAACGCTTTTGGCATCAACGTCGGGGTCGTGGTCGACACCCACGTCTCGCGGCTTGCGACGCGATTTGGCTTGACCACAGAAACCACTCCCTTGGGTATCGAAAAAGATCTCATGGCACTGTTTCCTCGGGAAAGATGGTGCATGCTGAGCCACCGCATGATTTTTCATGGTCGCCGGGTTTGCAAGGCTCGATATGGGATCTGCCATGGAGATTCAATTTGTCGCCGATACTGTTCGGTAGCAGCGTCCGTAGAATGATCATGTGCCCAGTGAATCTGCGATTCGTGCTTTGATAGATGCCGATCCCAGCGACCCCTTTGGTTGGTACGCCTTGGGCATCGAGTTTCGACGGCTCTCGCGATTTGCTGAAGCCCGTGAGGCTTTTCACACCAGTTTGCAGCGCGACGAACAACAACCCTACGCCTGGTTCCAAATCGCGCAAATCCTTGCCGAGGAAGGCCAAAAACAGGAAGCGGTTGCCGCAGCCCGAGAAGGCCTCCAGCGCGCCAACGCCATGGGGGATCCCAAAGCGAGTGGTGAACTCGGAGGACTCCTTGAGCAACTGGAAGGAGAGCTCTGAGTGAACATCGAAGCCCTTCGAACGGAGCCTGACGACCCAGGATTGACCGGAATTGTGGTCGACGGTCGCATCGTCAGTGTGGTTCCCACCCACGACATCGAAACGCTTGGCCTTACGGTTGGCCAGCAGTGGGATCACGCCACCCAATCCAGAGTTGAGCACAGCTTATTGGTCGACCGAGCCCGCCGAGATGCCTTGATTCTGCTGGCCGATGGTGCCCCTGAGGAACATCTCAGCCAAGAACTCAAAGCACAAGACCACAGCCCCGAAGCGATCAACGACGCCATGCAGCATCTTCATGCCGACGGCTGGCTGACCTCCCCCCCTCCGCTTGGGCAGGATTCTGAACCAGATTCATGAACCTCAGGATCCTTCTTTCGATTGTGTTTGCCATACTGATTTCAACAGTATGAATTTTTGCTCCTGGAGCCATAGCCATGACCCTGCCTCTCGAAATAGATCTCATCGCCTTCGACACCATGGAAGGTGCCGTTTTGGTGGACTGCAGAACCCCCGAAGAGCGTCTTGAAGCCGCGATCGCTGACCAAGCCTTTGTTCCCATGGACGAAGCCAGCGCTCGAATTGAAGATTTTAAATCATGGGAAGATCAAGGCACAGTCGTGATTTACTGCCGCTCAGGACGGCGGTCATTGAATCTGACCGTGGCCCTCCGTGAAGCCGGGGTCGAAAACGTCTGCAGCCTGGCGGGTGGGATTCAGAGGTGGATCAGTGAGGGCCGAGAGGTTCATTCAGGATCCTGATGGCCCCCAACATCAAAAAACGCGTTCTGGTGGGCACCCCAATGTTCGTCGCATTGATTGGGGTCTTTCTGCTTGATTCTCTGGCTGCCGAACATGGGCTGGGCGGAATCACTCTATTGATTCTGGGATGGATCCTGATCAGCATTGGGGGGTACGAAGCAGCACAGCTTCTTCGATCCAGTGGGCTAGCCGCCGATCGGTTCTTGATTCCCATCGGAGCGGCTTTTTTTATGACAGCCATGCTTGCAGTGCATGGGCAATACGTCAGCCTGATGGTTCTAAGTATCTTTGGCGTGGGGTTTCCGGCAGTAGCCATGATCCGGCCAGTTGTCGAGGGGGATCTGGGCAAAGCAACCGCCACCGCAGCCGCCTCCACGGGAATTGCGGTGTACTTGGGAGCTGGGCTGGGCAGCATTTTTGCCCTCCAGCAGGATGCCGGTGCGGTGGTCGCATTGATGGCGGTTTTGGCGATCAAAAGTTGTGATATCGGGGCATATTTCACGGGCCACTGGTTTGGACGAACTCCGCTGGCGCCATCGGTCAGCCCGGCCAAAACAGTTGAAGGGCTCATTGGGGGCATGCTTTTTTCCGCAGTGGTGCTGATTCTCGCCGGCGAGACCGACGTGATCACTGCTTCCCGACCACAACTTTTTGGGGTGGGGATGCTTTTGGGCGTGTTGGGACAAATTGGCGATCTGGCGGAAAGTGTTTGGAAGCGTGCCGCAGGAGCCAAGGATTCCGGCAGTGGACTCCCGGGGATCGGAGGCGTGCTTGATGTGTTGGATTCCCCAATGTTCGCCGGTCCATTTGCATGGTGGATGATGAGAGGATTCGGCACCGCGGCCGGGATCGGCTAGAATCGACTGTTCGTCCATGGACTTTTTTAAACCACTACTTTCGGAGATCTGAGCCGCAATGAGCTTGATGGAACGCCTAGAACGCTTGAACTTGGTCGACGGACAACTCCGAGGACTCTCGGTTCGGGTAGAGAAGGCCAGAACTTTCCACCGTGCTCAAACCAAGCAACTCGATCTCGAAAAAGAGCGAACCGAAGAAGCCAAAGCCAATCTCCTTCAGGTTAAAGCGTCCTATGGCGTCGTAGAGACCGAAGCCAAAGCACTCGACACCCAAGTCGAGACATCCCGTGAACGCATGGATACCTCAGCTACCGCGAAGGAATACAACGCGTTGCTGGTTGAACTGAACACGGTCAAGAACGAACGAGCCAAACTGGACGAGGCCATGGTCCAGCAACTCGAAGAAGTCGAGCGTCTCGAAACTCTGGTGGCCGATTCTGAAGCCTCTGCTGGCGAACGCGAGTCCGTGGTGGCAACCGCGGCCCAAGAGGTCAAAGAACGCGAAGCCGAGATCGCCGAGCGTGTTTCTGAACTTCAAACAGAACGAGATGAAGCGGCTGCTGACATCCC
>CALDQF010000413.1 GCA_937911845.1 uncultured Phycisphaera sp.
GACGGACGGCTCCTCCGCTCTTTTGATCCCGACCGTGCTTCGATGAGCACGTGGCTGACTTTGGTCTCTCGGTCCACCGCCATCGATCGAGCTCGGAAGCTCGGCCGAACCGTAGGTCGAGCGATGGAACTCAATGATCGGACCCTTGAGGCTCCAGAGGCGCCCTTGGAATCGGGTGATCTGCACGATTCCGCCATCCCTTTGGGGGTTCTGACCGATCGACAGGGGCTCGTCTTGCACCTGCTGTATCAAGACGAACAACCCGTCGATGTGGTGGCCCAAATGCTTCAGGTCTCCGAGCAGACCGTTCGTTCCACCAAGCACAAGGCCCTAGAACGCCTCCGAGCCGCCATGCATGAATCTCAAAAGCCGGGGGATGATCCCCCCGCAAGCGACGTACAAAGGAGCGTCGACCATGGTTAAAAACAATGCCATCCCGAATGCCGTACCGGTCGAAGAAGCCATGCTTCTGCTGGCCGCCGCCTTGGAGGCCCGGTTGGAGGAATCCGATCGACCTCGTCTTGAGCAGGCCCTGTTGGAGCATCCAAACTTGCGGGCGACCGCGGCCGACATGGCCCTCGCCCCCGCCGAGCCTTTCCATGATCAAGAATCCCCCCTGCCCATCGGTTTAACGCGGGCGGCTCGGGAAGCCCATGCCCGAACGTCTTGGCCAGCATGGATCGCACCGCTGCGGCTGGCTGCTTCGGTAGCCGTCATGGCCAGTGCCGGTCTGCTGGGTTGGTCGCTGGGCGCACCCACCACCACCAGCAATGGCGTCGACATCCTAGAAGCCCACTTTGGCTCCGAGCCGCTCGAGACGATGGAAGCCCTCACCAATGACGTGGTTTGGGAGGAGTTTGGCTCATGATGTCGAACCGAACCGTCAATGTCATCTTGGGGCTTGCCTTGTGTGCCTCACTGTCCTTCAACGTTGCTTTCTTGGCGGCCCAAGGCCAAGCACCACAACCCGAAGCCACCAAGGCCCGGTCGACCAGCAGCCAGCAATTTGCCGCCTTGACCAACACGTTAGATCTGTCTGCAGAACAACGTCAGTCTTGCCGCGAACTCAGCAACACGTGGAATGCCGAACGAAAAGTCTTGGGAGAATCCATTGGCGCGCTCCGTGAAGAAGTGCGCACGTTGATGGATGGATCACCCGTCGATCTGATCGCCCTGCGCGAGCGCACGGATCGCATCGCGGAATTACACCACGAGCGTCGCAAAGCAGGCTTGGCCCGGATGGAAGAATTTTTGACCTTGCTCACCCCCGATCAAGCCAAAGCAATTCGAAAGCTCCGGCCCGAACAACTGATTCCGCCACCACCTCGCGAGGCCCATGTCCCCGAGGACGCTTGGACGCCATTCGATGCCAACCAAGACGGAAAACTGGACGAGTCCGAACGCGAAGCCGCGCTTCGCAGCATTCGCGATCGAGCACAAATTCGTGATTCTCGGATGAAGCAACTGCGTAAGAACTTCGACGCCAATGGTGATGGTGACCTTGACCCAGAGGAACGTCGTGCCCTTCGTGAGCACCTGCACCAACACCGAGGCGGCGAAGGACACTCCGGACCCGGACCCCGAGGACCGCGAGGTCCGCGTGGGCCACGAGGAAGGAACCCAGATCGGCCGCCCAATGGTGGACCTGGCGCGTAGTCCTTGAGACATTAGGCTGGTCACCGTTAGGCTGGTCCAGTCATGACCACTGCCACGCTGATTGCGGGAATTCCCGCCCACAACGACACGCTCTACCACCGCATTCGATTTGCCGTCGGCGATCCCGCCGCCTGTCTTGAGCTTCCGGAAGGGCGGCTTCTGATCGTGCGTGATATTGAAATGGACCGAACGCGAACCCAAGCGCAAGCCGATCGGATCGCCTGCCCGGCCGACTTCACACCCGAGGGGGGCTTGGATGGCGATCGAGAAACGGCCACCGCGCAAGCGGCGGCCGAAGCATTGCGTCAACACAACATCCAAGAAGTGGTTGCCGATCGCACATTGGGCCTGCTCTTTGTCGAACAATTGCGTGCCGCTGGGATCTCGCTTCAGCTCGATCCAAATTTGGGTGTGGCAGAACGCCGACAAAAAGACGCCAACGAACTGGAAATGCTCCATGAGTGCCAATGTGTCACCGAGTCCGCGGTGCGTATGGCCTGCGAACGCATCGCGGCCGCAACCCCCAATGCCGATGGCGTATTGCTTGATGACGGTGAACCTCTAACCAGCGAGCGGATGCAAGCGACCATCGACATCTTCCTTCTGCAAAAGGGCTTTGCGGGATCAGATTCCATCGTCGCAGGAGCCAAGGATGGCGGAGACTGCCACGAACGAGGCACGGGAGCTTTACGTACCGAAGAGCCCATCATCGTGGACATTTTTCCTCGCAGCGCGCGCAACCGCTACAACGGGGATTGCACTCGAACCGTGGTTCACGGTGCGATTTCAGATCAAGTCCAACGCATGCACAGCGCAGTTGTGGCGGCCAAGGAGGCCGCGGTCGGAACCCTGCGAACGGGCGTGAAGGGATCCGCCGTCCACCAAGCCACCGTCGACACCCTGAAAGCCCACGGTTTTGCTTTTGGGTTCCCCGGCAAGGACCACCCGAGCGATGCCGTCACCATGCCCCATGGCACCGGGCACGGGCTGGGACTTTCGGTCCATGAGCCCCCTTTGCTGGATGACAAGGGTGTGGCCCTGGTCAAAGGTGACGTGGTGACGATTGAGCCAGGTCTCTATGGGACGTCGGTAGGTGGAATTCGGGTTGAAGACGTGTACGCCGTCCAAGATGAAGGGGCCACCCAGCTTGGAGGCACACTGCATGAAGGGCTCTCTTGGTCCAGGTAATCAACAGACCTTCGGGGCGAAAGAAAAATTTTTAAATGACTGCAACCAACTGGTTTGTGCCACGGATAGGATTTGTGTGTCTGCTAAAGCGGAGAGTTGAGAGAATCCAGTTTTCAGACGAAAAAGGCCTGCCATCGCAGGCCTTTTTCATTGCCACATGCTCCACCGCTTGAGGGGTGATTCAGGTGGACTTGGTTCCGGACTTGGACTTGGATTCTGACTTGGCACTGAACCGCCACAATTCGGCACCGTCGGGTCCTTGACAATCGCTGCAGCGTTCAAGCCAATCTAAAGATTCCAAGGTGCGACGGAAATTGCGGCGATCCATTGGAAATGTATTGGGTCGAGGCTTGGCCAATCCATCCGCGCGTGTCATTTCCGCAGGATCAAGGACCGCGGCCAACGTATTCTCAACTTCGCGGAGCGTGAAGACCTCAGGCAACAGTCCACGGAGGAATGGGTCGCTCCCACTGGTCCGATCACTCCACCACTGGCGTGCTGGACGAGGCAGCAGACGCAGCGTCTGGGCGTCCAGCAACAGCGAACGCCGCAGGGCCAAACTGGCCAATTCAATGCAGCCCAGATCCCGAGTAGAAACCCCTTTTTGACGGATCAAGGAACGCACCGGAATCCAGTTTGGATCCTCGGCCGGCGGTAATAAAGTCATCATGACCAGACGAACCGATGAATCCGCGACATCCTCACCAGGTTCATCCCATCCTGCAGATGTCACATGGCCAGTGTTCTTGAACCGGGAGGGTCGAATGCGCTGCACGACTTCGTCCACCGACTCACCAGCACGCAAGAACCCCTGAGGCAACTCCCGTTGGATGCCATCAATTCGGCCTGTTTCGGGCAGATACACCTGTAGACCATCTTGGACCTGCAACCCAACCAGCACCACACTGACGGTGGGAACCGCAGCCCGGCGTCGCGGGTCGGGACGAATTGGGGAGAATCCTGACACAAGCCACAGCCTATCGCCGGGCTAGGATAGATTCCCGCGAAGGAGTACCCATGGATTTCAACCCGCAGGACGCGAACAGTACCGGAGCCGCCCCCACCACCTTGCCCGAGGGGGTCTATGCCCTCAAAGTCAGCGATGCTGAAGAGCAAACCAGTGCCAAGGGCAACAAAATGATCGTGGTCTTTATGGAAGCGTCTGATGGTGCCGGCCGAGCCGTCAAGCTTCGGGACTATCTGGTCTCCACCCCCAAAGCGGTGTTCAAGATCGAGCAATTTTGCAAAGCGGCCGGGCTGAACCACCAGTTCCAATCGGGACGAATTCTTCCCGACGATTGCAAAGGCCGCACGGTCCGCGCTCGGGTCATCCTGGAGGCGGGTCGCGATGGCTATCCCGACCGCAATGCTGTGGATGAATACTTGGCCCACGACGCGGGTATCGAAACCCGATTCGAAGAGCCTTCGGCATCAAACCAACAAGAAGCGCCCGTCCGCCAAGTCGAAGACGACGATATCCCGTTCTAAAGCTTCAAGCAATCAATCCACCCGGCCCTGCCGACGGTACTTTTGCAAGTACTTGTCACGCAGTTGGGTTTGCCGGTTGTCCAAATCAATTTGGCGGCCTTCGATGAAGGCCTTGCCGACGTTGGTGGTGACCTCCAAGGGGTCACCGTTGGTCACAATGACGGTGCCGTACTTGCCAACTTCAATCGTGCCCAACACCTCTCCAAGGCCGATCACTTCGGCCGCGTACTGAGTCACGGTGCGTAAGGCTTCTTGAGGGTCCATGCCGTGGGCCGCGGCCGTGCCTGCGTGGTACGGAAGATTGCGTTCGTGGCCGGTGTATCGCTCATTGGCCGCGATGGCCACCTTGATGCCAGCGTCGTTCAAACGACCCGGCAGGGTGTACTGGTGGTCCCAAAGTTCATCGCGTCGACCAGGCAGGCGGTGGGTGCCATGCACCACCACTGGGATGTCATGCGCCAAAAGGGTCTCCACGCATTCCATGGCCTCATCGCCTCCAACGATCACGACATCAATGTCATGGCGAGCACCAAAGGCAACCGCGGTCTCAATCTGGGGGGCAGTGTCCGCGCGAATGAATGCCGGTGCTTCTTTCTCCAGCACCGGCAATAAAGCATTGAACCGAGCATCGGGTCCAACCGTGGGATCGGCCTCCCGAGCGGCGGACCAACGCCGGGCATCTCGCACCAAGGCATCGAGTTCTTCAAAGCGGTCCGCACTTTTCGCAAAACCGACCCGAGGCCAGTCAAAGAACAAACCTGATCGGGGTTGGATCGCCATGTCTTCCCAAGTCCAACCATCGAAGCGCACCGTAGCGCCCCAGCCAGCAACGAGTCCACCACTTGGGGCCACAACTCCCGTCAACACACCATTGGAGCGCGTAACTGGAATCAAATCGCTGTCGGGGTTGATGGCCAACAACGCGCTGGCTTCGGGCGTGATGTTGCCCATCTCGTTGTAATCTAGAGTGACTTCAACCGCACTGGTTTCGTACAAGCCAAGTTGCGTGTCGATCAAGATCATCCCCGGATACACGTGAGCGCCTTGGCAATCGATGACTTGATCCCCAGACTCAAGCATGGGATCGCCGGACCCGACTTGGGTGATCAGTCCGTTTTCAATGCGCACAAATCCGGACGCGATTGGATCCGCATCGGCCACGGTGTGAATGGTGCCTCCGGACAGGACGATGGGACGTTCTTGATCAGCGGCGGGTACTTGACGACTCTGGCCCCAAGCCGCAGCCGAAGTCAGCAATCCCATAACAGCAACAATGTGGTGACGCATTCGTGGGCTCCTTAGTCAGTGCAACCGCAAACACCGCGAGGGTCCGCAGGCTCGTTGGATGGAGGGGGTTCAACCGGGGGTGGCATTGGGGCTTCACCCAATTGCTTCACCAACAGTTTGCCGAGCAGGCGGGACCGCTCGTCGCGATCTCTTCTCCGCACCTCGGCATCTTTTTCTCGAGAGAAGTAACAGGCACCTTCGATCCAAGTCTCCTGCACCAAAGCGTACGAAGACAAAGGATCTCGGTTCCAGACTGTGAAGTCAGCGTCTTTGCCCACTTCCAGTGAACCCGTTCGGTGGTCAATCCCCAATTGCTTGGCGGGGTTCAACGTAATGAACTTCAAGGCCTCATGGGGTTCGATGCCGCCGTACTTCACCGCCTTGGCGGCTTCGCCGTGCATTCGACGCGCGAGTTCATTGGAATCCGAGTTGAACGAGACATTCACCCCCACTTCATGCATGATCCAGCCGTTCCAAGGGATCGCATCCATGACTTCCACTTTGTACGTCCACCAGTCTGAGAAGCTGCTGGCGCCCGCCCCATGCTCGGCAATGGCGTCCGCCACTTTGTAACCCTCCAGAATGTGCTGCAGGGTGCCAATGCGGAATCCTTTATCTTCGCCCAACCTCAACAGAGCCAGAATTTCATCTTGGCGATAGGAGTGGCAGTGCACGATGCGATCGCCTTCAAGAATTTCAACCAGGGTCTGCAGCTCAAGGTCGAATCGCGGCGGAATTTCCAAAGCGCGGTCGCCCTCATCCATGGCGTCCCAACGCTCATGCATGGACCGGTAGAACTCCGCCTGATCAAAGCGATCTCGCATGAATGCCGCGACCCCCATCCGGGTGTCGGGATACCGCCCGCGGGAACGCTTCACGTTTTCACCCAGAGCAAATTTGATCCCTGGCTTGGCGTCCTCCATGCGGAAGTCTTGGGCATCACCGCCCCATTTCAATTTCACCACAGAGTTTCGACCACCGATCGGATTGGCCGAGCCATGCAACTGATTCGCGGCGGTCAAGCCCCCGGCGAGTTGGCGGTACCAGTCCACATCGTCGGGGTTCACCACATCTTCAATCGTGACTTCTGCCGTGCTGGCCCGACTGCCTTCGTTCACTCCCCCGTTGATGCCCGTATGCGAATGGCAATCAATCAAACCAGGGGTAATGTGCAGCCCCGCTGCATCCACCACGCGGGCCGAGGTTTCTGGCGGACGGCCCGTGCCCAAATCAGTGATTTCCCCCCGCTCGACCAGCATCCACGCGTCGTCCAAAATGCCCGCGTCCGATGCGGTCCAAAGAACCGCGTTGATCAGCAAGACACTCTCGGTGGCCGGAGGTTCAAATCGACCGTACCCCCCAAGAGGTATAGGGAGATCGCGATTGGGCTCGGGCAGTTCCGAAGCCAAATCGACATCATCATCTTCACTCGGTGGGTCCGTCTCGTCGCCTGCGCGGGACACCACCCGGGTGCCTTCGACCGGCAACGAACCCATAGGCGACTCAATTGAACCCGACAAGATGCCATCGGCAATGGTGCCCGACAAGACACCCTCCCCACCCGGGGTCGAAGTTCGAAGTTCAATCGTCGATGCTTCGGCATCAAAGGAGCCGCTCGAAAGAGGTACTTCTTGATCCATCATGGACATGGAACCGGTGATGCCGCCGTCAGCTTGCAAGGTCAGTTCTGCATCGATGGTCATTTCAAAGCCTTGGTCTGGAATCGACAACGTGCAGGTCCAAAGTCCGCTGACCAGATCGGGGCCCAACATTTGTTCGTCGTCAGAGGCTTCTTTTTCGTTTTCAGAGGCCGCGGCTTCGGCCATCGGTTCGGAGAGCACACCTTCAAAGCCCACCCGGTGGCCGTCGGTGGCCACGAAAGCACCGGTCAACCGGTCTTCAATCAACACCGCGCGGAACGTGGCCCATCCCCGGTGCTCCATCAAAGCGGCGTCAACAGAACCCCCGATCAATTCGCCATCGATTTCCACTTTCTTGGTGGCAAACGCTGTGTCACCTTTGTTGAACGTGATCTTCTTGGCTTGCCGGTCAAAAGAACACGACATCTGCTGACCGTCCGTCAACTGCAAGGTGCCTTGGTTTCGGAAGGGTTCCACGGGAGGCTCTTGCACCACGTGCTCGACCCCGCCGACCCAGACGGTTTGAACGGAAGTTCCTTTTTCAAAGGGCTCACCATCAAAGACCACCAAGTTGGCCATGTGACCCGGTGCGACGGTCCCCGCCCATGAATCAATGCCGAGAAGTTGCGCGGGGATGGTGGTCAACCCCGCCATGGCGTCGGTTGGACTCAGCCCACGGCGAATGGCTTGGCGGATGCGATCGTGGATATCGGTGGGCTTCGAAAGGCCGTGGGCGGTCAAAGAAAAGACCACACCCGCGTCGCGCAAACGCGCCGGGTTGGAGGGTGCTTCGTCCCACGTCATCAAGTCCCGCAACGACAACGAGTCCGCTTCTTCGGCGTTTCGAACCACCGGTGCATCCGGGAAGTCGACCGGCAGCACAAACTCTCTGCCCATGGCAACGATGTCATCCAGTCGGCGGAACTCGTTGCCGGAGCCAAGCATGACCACATCCAACTCAAACTCTTCGGCGAGGGCGTGGGCCCGGGCGGCGTTGACCTCATCCTTGGTATCGAACAACACCGACTGCCGCGCCGAAAGAATGGGGGCCAGGGCCACCATGGCGTCCGACTGTGGCGGCCGGGGACCAGCCGTGCTTTGGGCCATCCAGCGATCGTGGGCGGCTTGGTGGTGGGTTGCATCCATCAACGTTTGCCGGCTCAGAGCGATGGATCCCATCAAAGAGACGGGATAGCCTTCAAGGCCCCAGCTGCCTCCGCGGTCAAAGCCCATGCCTTGCATGGTTTCCCAAGACCACGAACCCGTGGCGAAGCCATCTTCTTCAGTGGTCGCGAGCAACGTTCCCGTTCCTCGGAAAATACCTTTGCTGGGTTGGACGGCCACCAGCGTGAAACCCGCCCGGCGGTGCGCGGATCGCTTTCCGGAATCCAGCGGGAGCGCAGCGCTGGTGAAATCAAATTCTGGGTGGACCAAACGGTTCCAGTGGGACCCGGCCGCGTCACCAATCTCGGCCTCAACCAGAACCGAGGGATCAATGAACCCTGGGGCAACCACGTGCCCGGTCAGGTCATGGACGACGGCACCGGCCGGGACTTCACCGTTCGATTCGACCGAAAGCACACCCCCA
>CALDQF010000414.1 GCA_937911845.1 uncultured Phycisphaera sp.
CCCCGGTTGGTCGTGGGTCTGGGGCCCCAAGTTCGATCCAGCGACGGACATCAGCGATGGTGGATTCCGGCAAGCGACCAGAGGGCGGCATCCGAAAGTCAGGGTTGTGGTACTCAAGGGCTCTGAGGAGTCTTGAACTTGATGGATCTCCAGCCTGGATGACCGTTCCCGCGTCCCCTCCTTCTCGCAGGCCTTCCGGGGTTGATAAGACCAGTCCTCCACGAATTTTGTCGCCGCCATGGCAACTGACACAATGATTTACGAGCATGGGCCGCACGGTGCGTTCGAACAGAGCCAAACCAGGGTCTGTGGTCAGCAGCAAAAGGAGGCACAGCACGGCAACAATCTACGTTTATTCCGGGGCAAATTGCGTAGGGATCGCTGATTCGGTGTCGCGAATGCCCCTTTCTGGGTATTGTTTTAGAACGGGCTACACCCCGAGGAGCCTTCGAATGACCACCCCCTCCAGACGCAAAGCCTTCACGATTGTCGAACTCTTGGTGGTCATTGCGATCATCGCTCTTTTGGTTTCGATCTTGCTTCCCGCCATTGGGAAAGCCCGTGACCAGGCCAAGTTAACCCAGTCCCTTTCGAATCTGAAGAACCTCGGGGTTGCTCACGCCAGTTATGCGGCCGAGTGGAACGGTCGTCAGTTCACCATGATTGACGACAACATTGGCAAGTATGGCGACAATGCCGACGTCGGCTTTCAAGCCTACGCCGCCGCCCGGAACGGCCGTTTGCATCCAGGGGTTAATTTTGGCACCGCCACCAATGCTGACGGTACAAGCGGGAGCTACATCTGGACCCACGAAGCGGGGGCCCTGCCTGTTCACGGATGCGCCCAGCCACTGGTGATGGAACCCAGCAACGGTTTTGAATATTGGGGATCTTTCCGTATTCCAAACGTTCGTAATTTCAACGTGTACGTGGGAAATAAGTTCTACGACCCCGTCTTTTACGCCCCCAAAGACACCATTGTTTTGGATGCCATTACGAATCGAGGCCAAGACAGCGCTAACTGTTTTGACGATCCTCAGGAATACTGCATCGCCAACTTCACCTACCCCTGGGGATTTATCCCGGCATGGAGCAGTTATTGCATGTCCCCGGCCGGGATGTTCGCCGCCCAAGTGATGGATGAAGACTTCACTGGAAGTCCATGGGATTTGCCCGGAGGATTCCGTTCTCCAGCGATGGACCAAGCCAAATACAGCTCGTTGAAGACCCATATGCTCGAGCACCAGTGGCTTCAATCGCGGCGTGCTGAGTGCAATACCAACATCCAAAATGACATTGGCTCCTTTTACGAGTCATGCGAACCGTTCTACTTCAACCACTGCTGGGAGTCGAACCCCGCCACGTTGTTCTACGACAGTCATGTTGAAACCGTTGGCGTTCGGAAGGCTGAACGGGCCGATGGCCGAGTTCAGGCCCAAGACGGCGTGGGGCTTTGGAAGCGAAACACGCCACTGGGGACCGATGGGTACCTGATCGATTACGGCTACGACTTCGCGGCCACCAGCTTCCACGTGCTGACCATCGATGGCATCAAAGGTCGCGATATCCTCGCGGACTGACATTACTCCCTCACCTTTTGTTCAGCCTTCCTTGGTGCAAACCAAGTCCCCCTCCCCCGTGTGACTCGTTGGGAGGATGCGAAGCTCACCAGTTGGGACGCTCCGCGTCACTG
>CALDQF010000415.1 GCA_937911845.1 uncultured Phycisphaera sp.
CCCTGCACAACAGGTTGCCGCACCGACGAATTCATGGTTGCCGGGTGCTCGCATGTACCGGTTGGTGCCACCAGACCACCCACCAATCCCGAACATGACGGCTCCGGTGTGTTGCCAACCACTTGGTGCGACTCCCACCCGAATGGCTTGAAAACCCACGGCTGGGAAAGGCGCTTCGCCACCCACAAAGGACGTGTTGTAGTTGTACCCCGTAAACGGCGGTTGATTGTTGTCCTCCTCAGGGGTTGGTCCGGTCCACAAGGGGCATGCCAGATCATCAAGGGGTCGATCGAGTCGTTGCCCAATCACCCCGAGGGACCACGTGCCATCGGGTTGCACGGTCCAATCCCACTGCATGGTGGTCACACCACCGTCGCCATTTTCTTTGCGCCACATCGCCGCCGGTGCGTGATCAAAAGCCTGGGTGTAGTCCAAAGCCGCCATCGTGATGGTGCGGAGATTGGATTTGCAGACGGCGGCTTGGGCGGTGCCTCGGGCTCGCTGTACGGCAGGGAGCAGCAGTCCGCTCAGGATCGCCACGACCGCGATGGCCACCAGCAGCTCAACCAGCGTCCAGCCTCGATTCAAGAGCCGGCCAACGCAATCAAAAGATCGGAGAAGCCCACTTCCCCGTCGTGGTCCAAGTCTGCTGGCCCGGTGGATTTCCAAGCCGCCAAGATCTCCAGTACATCTTGGAATGTGGTCACGCCATCTCCGTTGACATCTCCCGTAGCGGGAGCCCGGACATCGGCCACCGCATCGATTTCGATGGCACTCCCGCCCTCAGGCAGGCTGATGCGTACAAACTGGATGGCATCAAAACCAGTTCCCGTCAGATCAACTGGAGTGCCCCCTCCAGAGCGTCCGTAAAACGCCAAGAGCTCTTTCCAAGAAATGTTGGATTGCCCCACCAAGTCTGGATCAGGCGGGAGGGTGAAATCAGACGGCACCAGTCCGGGCTCCAGCTGGTATGCGGTGGCGTCCAGATATCCGAGGGTGGGGATGTCTCCATCGGCGGCCCCTTGGACTTCCGCCCAGATCTCGCCATCGGGGCTCACTTCGATAATCCCGCCCTCTGAGAACAAAGAGCCAATGGCGAGGCCCTCCAGGGTCGGATCGCTAAAAAACGCATTTCCGAACACCAAGAGGTCAACACCAAAGGGGTTCTGGGGATCGTCGACCACTGGATGGTCAAATGAGAGGATCAATTCTCCTCCGATGCCAACGGCCACCAGTTCTTCAGGGCAGAAGGCTGGTGACAACGGGGTGACGCATCCTGGGAAGTTCAGGCACGCTCCGGACACCCGGGTGGGTGCTCCCAAGGCGGTTTCTGGCGTGAGATACTCGGGATTTGCCCCGAGACCGGGGTCGTAAGCCACCACGGTCTGGGCAAAGGGGGTGCTGGAAGCCAATAAGACGCTCAACATGGTCTTTGAGTCTATGCAGTCTGGCCTTCCCCGTTGGCAGCAGGGGGGTGTGTCCGGTAGGCTTTGCCGTTCATCCGTCCACTTCGCGGCGGATCGATGGAGGAATTCCGCAGATGCATCCCGCCCGTACCCGTTCGGCCCTGCTTGCCCTTTGTCTCGGACTCTTGGCTGGGTGGACGAGCCCCGCTCGTGGACAGGATGCTGCCACGCTGCTCGAGGAGTTCATCCATTACACCAACATCGCTCGAACGGACTTGGCGTCTGGGTACGCCGAGCAACTCTTGAACACGGCTTCCAGTACCGATCTCGCGTCCGTCGTGGACGGTCCGGAGTTCGACCGTGATCGTTTGGACACCGCATTGCAGCGTGCCGCACGGGTTGACTCGCTGGAGATCATTGCGGGCGAATTGATGACTCGTATCGAGTCGGGTCGCCTGGCATTGGCCCGGGACCCGCAGCGCATTCAGGAAGCAGTCGAACTGTTGGCTGGCACCTTGCGGCAGCGGATGATCGCTGAACGCCGCCTCGAAGCCGCGGGTGAGTATGCGGTTCCTGCCCTCTTGGTAGAAATTGTTTCGGGCAAAGACACCGCGCTTGCGTTGTCCTGTCGTGACTTGATTGTGAAGATTGGTCGCACCTCGGTGTACCCACTTTGCACAGCCATGGAATCTCTGGATGCCGCGACCCAGCAAACCATCTGTGGCATGTTGACTGAGATCGGTTACGAGCATGCGGTTCCTGCTCTGCGTGGGCTGTCAGAAGATTCCACGAACACGATGGACGTCCGCGAGGCTGCTGAAGTGGCCCTCCGTTCACTCGGTGCCAACACTTCGGTCTCGCTTTCCGCAACTTGGGCCGACTTGTCCGTCAGTCATTTCAAGGGGTTTGCATCTTTGTTGCCTTATCCCGCTGACGCGGAAAACATGATCTGGGCGTACGACGATTTCACCGGTCTCCAAGGAACACCCGTGGCCACCGAGATCTACCACAGTATTCGGTCGATGCAAACCGCAGCCCGATCGGTCGCTTTGGATCCGAACAACGACTACGGCGTGGCTTTGTATGCCGCCGCGAATCTCCGCCGCGAGAATCGTGCTGAAACGGCCGGTGTCACCGACCCTGTGTATGGCGATCAAGATCGTTCTCCCCAGTTCTATGCCACAGCATTTGGCACCGGCATCGGTCAACAAGTTCTGGCTTTGGGGCTTGGCGAGAAAGACACCGCTCTGGTCCGTGATGCTTTGGCAGCATTGGCCATCACAACCGGAGACATGGGTTTGTTCTCTGGTGAAGAGTTCGGCGGGCCGCTCCGGCAAGCTTTGCGTT